>JAHCKS010000230.1 GCA_026125665.1 Rubrivivax sp. | reverse complement strand
CGCGCTGCTGGCCAATGCGCTGGGCTGGTTCAGTCACCGCCAGTGGCACCGCAGCGTGCTCGGCATGATCGGACCGGCCATCGTGCTGGTCGCCAGCTTCACCGTAGCCGAGAAGCTCCTCTACGTGGGCCTCGCGACGATGGTCGCCGTGTCGGTGTGGGACTTCGTCTCCCCTGCAAACCGGCGCTGCGGGCCCGAAGGCTGCGAGGTCGCGCCCAGGCACTCCTGAAGGCGCCGCGTCAGCACCTGTGAAAGCAACCCCATGACCGAACTCGTGATCAGCGGCATGACCTGCGACTCGTGCGCCACGCATGTTCGCCAAGCCCTGGAGAAAGTCCCCGGCGTGCGCTCCGCGCAGGTGTCCTACCCCAAGGGCACGGCCAAGCTCACGCTCGCCCCCGACACGCCCATGACGGCGCTCGTGGCGGCGGTGACCGTGCTGGGCTATCGAGCCCGTGTCGCCGATGGGAATGCCGACCGGCCGCGCGACGGCCTGCTCGACAAGGCGCGCAGCTGGCTCGGCGGTGGCCAGAAGGCACCCGGTGGGGACGAGGCGTTGCACGTCGCCGTCATCGGCAGCGGCGGCGCCGCGATGGCTGCGGCGCTGAAAGCGGCCGAACGTGGCGCGCGCGTGACGCTCATCGAGCGCGGCACGATCGGCGGTACCTGCGTCAACGTGGGCTGCGTGCCCTCGAAGATCATGATCCGCGCGGCGCACGTAGCGCACCTGCGGCGCGAGAGTCCCTTCGACGGCGGGATCGCGGCGAGCACGCCTGTCATCGACCGTGGTCGCCTGCTCGCACAGCAGCGCTCCCGCGTCGACGAACTGCGGCATGCGAAGTACGAGGCCATCCTCGAGAGCACTCCGGGGATCACGGTGCTGCGCGGCGAGGCACGCTTCAAGGACAGCCGGCATCTGGTCGTCCGGCTCAACGATGGCGGCGAGCGCGAACTGGCCTTCGACCGCTGCCTGGTCGCCACCGGTGCGCAGCCATCGGTCCCGCCGATCCCCGGGGTGAAGGACACGCCGTTCTGGACGTCCACCGAAGCGCTGGCCAGCGCCGTCATCCCGCCACGTCTGGCGGTGATCGGCTCGTCGGCGGTGGCGCTGGAGCTCGCACAGGCCTTCGCGCGGCTGGGCAGCGAGGTGACCGTGCTCGCGCGCCACACGCTGTTCTTCCGCGACGATCCCGTGATCGGTGACGCCGTGACAGCGGCCTTCCGCGCCGAAGGCATCACGGTGCTCGAACACACGCAAGCCAGCCGGGTGGACCACGCCGACGGCGAGTTCGTGCTCGCGACCGATCGCGGTGAACTGCGTGCCGACAGGGTGCTGGTGGCCACCGGCCGCATGCCTGCGACGCATGGCCTCGGACTCGACGCAGCGGGCGTGGTCGTCGACGAACAAGGCGCCATCGTCGTCGACGCTGCGATGCGCACGAGCGTGCAGAATATTTACGCCGCCGGCGACTGCACCGACCTGCCGCAGTTCGTCTACGTGGCCGCGGCCGCCGGCACGCGCGCGGCGATCAACATGACCGGAGGAGAGGCTGCACTCGACCTGAGCGCGATGCCGGCCGTGGTCTTCACCGACCCGCAGGTGGCCACTGTCGGGTTGACCGAAACCGAGGCGCGGGCCAAGGGCCTCGAAGTCGACACGCGCACGCTGACCCTGGACAACGTGCCGCGCGCGCTGGCCAACTTCGACACCCGAGGCTTCATCAAGCTGGTAGCCGAGGCGGGCAGCGGGCGGCTGCTGGGCGTGCGGGCCGTCACACCCGATGCGGGTGAGTTGATCCAGAGCGCTGCGCTCGCGCTGCGAGCGCGCATGACTGTGCATGACCTGGCCGATCAGCTGTTCCCGTATCTGACCATGGTGGAAGGGCTCAAGCTGTGCGCGCAGACCTTCACCAAGGACGTCACGCAGCTCTCGTGCTGTGCCGGCTGAGACGCGTGCCATGGGCGCAGTTGATTGGCCTTGACGTAGAGACTGCTCATGAGAGCCTGAGGCATCTGCTTCCTCGGGGCTCTCCATGCAACCTCTCGCACTCACCCTCAAGGGATTCCGCGGCATTCGTGACGGCCTGGGCCGCGACGAGATCACGCTGGACCTCGAGCGCCTGACCCAGGACGCGCAACTGATCGCCATCGTCGGGGCGAACGGCAGCGGCAAGTCGACGATCATGGACTGCCTCGTGCCCTACATCGGACTGCCGAGCCGCGCCGCGCTGGCCGGTGCGGGCGGCTTCTCCTACTACGACCACGTGTACCTGCCCGAAAGCGTGAAAGACCTGACCTGGGCGCACGAGGGCCGCTGCTACCGCTCGCAGATCGTCATCCGCCTCTGTGGCCGCCGCCGCACCGAGGCCTTCCTGCACACGCTCGACGATGCCGGGCACTGGCGGCCGGTGCAGCTCGACGACGGCATGGTGTCCGACGGCCGGGTCGAAACCTATACCCGCTGCGTCGAGGCCATCTGCGGCAGCGCCGAGACGTTCTTCACCTCCGTGTTCGCGGCGCAGGGCAAGCGCCAGCTCAGTACCTATCGCAACGCCGAGATCAAGTCGCTGCTGGCGGACCTGCTCGGGCAGGAAGAGATCCAGGCTCTGGGCCAGAAGGCCGCGGAGACGGTGCGCCTGTTGAAGGCGGGGTTGGCGACCATCCGGCAGGAACTGGTCGGGCTCGACGCGGAGGGGGTGCGCCTGGAGGCGACACGCCGGCGGCTCGACGGAGCGGGCGAACGCATGGCGGCGGCCGAGCGTGCCAAGACGGCGGCGCATTCCGCATTGGAGGCAGCGCAGGCGCGGCATGCGCGCGTGGCGGTCGAGCGCGAGCAGTCGCGGGCCACCGAAGCTCGCCGCGCACAGCTCGCGGCCGAACGCCAGTCCACTCTCGACACCACCGCGCAGGCTCGCCGTGCGCTCCAGTCCAGGGATCAGGTCGAGCGGCAACGGCTGGAGCAACTTGACCAGCGGGTCGCCGGACGGCGTCAGCAGGAATGCTCGCGGCGCCAGGCGCTGACCCTGTCCCGGCAGCGTTGCCAGGCAGTGCTTGCCGAGGCCGGCGAGGTACAGCGTGCGGACCGGCGCCTGCCGCTCGCGCAGCGTGTGCAGGCGCTGCGCAGCGCGCTCACCGAAGCCTGTCGCCAGCAGACACACGCGCTGACGCGCTGCCAAGGGGCGGTGCGGCTTGCCGAACACCGCGTGGCAGGCATCGAGCAAGAGGCGGGGCGGGCCGCGCTGAAAGCCGAGGAACTCGCGCGCCGGTTCGGCCTGACCGGCGAGGTGCCCTGCGTCGGCACGGACCTGCAGGGCCGTTGCAAGCTGCTGGGTGACGCGCGCGAGGCGCAATCGCTGATCCCGAACGCCCATGCCCAGTTGGCCCGGCTGGCCGTCGAGAAGGCCGCGGCGCAGCAGGAACTGCTCGCCGCGCGCCAGCGCTGCGAAGCGCTGGCCGGCGCACCGCAGAACCTGGCACGGGCCGAGCAC
>JAHCKS010000229.1 GCA_026125665.1 Rubrivivax sp. | reverse complement strand
GGAAGTTCCAGGAGAAGTTCGAGAAGGAGCACGGTGTCAAGCTCGGCTTCATGAGCTTCTTCGTCAAGGCGGCGGTGGCGGCGCTGAAGAAGTACCCGGTCATCAATGCCAGCGTCGACGGCAATGACATCGTCTACCACGGCTACTTCGACATCGGCATCGCGGTCGGCTCGCCGCGCGGCCTGGTGGTGCCGATCCTGCGCAATGCCGACCAGATGAGCTTCGCCGACATCGAGAAGAAGATCGCCGAGTTCGGCAACAAGGCGCGCGACGGCAAGCTCGGCATCGACGAGCTGACCGGCGGCACCTTCTCGATCAGCAACGGCGGCGTGTTCGGCTCGATGCTCAGCACGCCGATCATCAACCCGCCGCAAAGTGCCATCCTCGGCGTGCACGCCACGAAGGACCGCGCGGTGGTCGAGAACGGCCAGGTCGTCGTTCGCCCGATCAACTACCTGGCGATGAGCTACGACCACCGCATCATCGATGGCCGCGAGGCGGTGCTCGGCCTCGTGACGATGAAGGAGGCGCTGGAGGACCCGGCCCGCCTGCTCTTCGACATCTGAGGGGAGCGCGATGGCCAAGACATTCGACGTCGTCGTCATCGGCGGCGGCCCCGGCGGCTACATCGCCGCCATCCGCGCGGCGCAGCTCGGCTTCAACACCGCCTGCATCGACGAGTGGAAGAACGAGAAGGGTGGTCCGGCGCCCGGCGGCACGTGCACCAACGTCGGCTGCATCCCGAGCAAGGCGCTGCTGCAGTCGAGCGAGCACTACGAGCACGCCGGCAAGCACTTCGCCGAACACGGCATCGGCGTCGGCAAGCTGAGCCTCGATCTCGCGAAGATGCTGGCGCGCAAGGACGCCGTCGTGAAGCAGAACAACGATGGCATCCTCTACCTCTTCAAGAAGAACAAGGTCGCGTTCTTCCACGGCCGGGGCTCCTTCGTGAAGGCCGTGGACGGGGGCTACGAGATCGCCGTGGCCGGTGCGGCCACCGAGACGCTCGTGGCGAAGCAAGTGATCGTCGCCACCGGATCCAACGCGCGTCCGCTGCCCGGTGCGCCGTTCGACGAGGAGGCGATCCTCAGCAACGACGGCGCGTTGCGCATCGGGAGAGATTCGGGCGGCGTGCCGAAGAAGCTCGGCCTCATCGGCAGTGGCGTCATCGGCCTCGAGATGGGCTCGGTGTGGCGCCGCCTCGGCGCCGAGGTCACCGTGCTCGAGGCGCTGCCGACGTTCCTCGGCGCGGTGGACGAACAGGTCGCCAAGGAGGCGCACAAGGCCTTCACGAAGCAGGGCCTGAAGATCGAGCTCGGCGTCAAGGTCGGCGAGGTGAAGGTGGCCAAGGGCGGCGTCACCGTCGCCTACGCCGACAGCAAGGGCGGCGCGCAGACACTCGCCGTGGACAAGCTCATCGTCAGCATCGGCCGCGTGCCCAACACCACCGGGCTGAATACCGAGGCGGTGGGGCTGAAGCTCGACGAACGCGGCGCCATCGTCGTCGACGACGAGTGCCGCACGAACCTGCCCGGCGTGTGGGCCGTGGGCGACGTCGTGCGCGGCCCGATGCTCGCGCACAAGGCCGAGGAGGAAGGCGTGGCGGTGGCCGAGCGCATCGCCGGCCAGCACGGCCACGTGAACTTCAACACTGTGCCCTGGGTGATCTACACGAGCCCGGAGATCGCCTGGGTCGGCGAGACCGAGCAGCAGCTGAAGGCACGCGGTGCCGCGTACAAGGCCGGCACCTTCCCGTTCATGGCCAACGGCCGCGCACGCGCGCTCGGCGACACCACGGGCCTCGTGAAGTTCCTCGCCGACGCGAAGACCGACGAGATCCTCGGCGTGCACATCGTCGGCCCGATGGCCAGCGAGCTCATCGCCGAGGCGGTGGTGGCGATGGAGTTCAAGGCGAGCAGCGAAGACATCGCGCGCATCTGCCACGCCCACCCGTCCCTCTCGGAAGCGACCAAGGAAGCCGCGCTGGCGGTGGACAAGCGCACATTGAACTTCTGACGGGCGGCGCCCCGAAGTGCCTGTCCGCCAGGTCTACGAAGCCGCGCTCGCGGCACGCGGCTACAAGAGCGATCCGGCGCAGCTGCGCGCCATGCGTGCGCTCGAACGCTGCGAGAACGAGTGGATCGCCTACAAGGCGCGGCGCAGCAACGCGGTGACGAAGCTGCTCGTGCGCCCGCCGATCCCACGCGGCGTGTACATGTGGGGCGGCGTCGGGCGCGGCAAGAGCTTCCTGATGGACTGCTTCTTCCAGAGCGTGCCGCTGACGAGGAAGACGCGGCTGCACTTCCACGAGTTCATGCGCGAGGTGCACCGCGAGCTGCAGGAGCTGAAGGGCACCGTCAACCCGCTGGAGGAGCTCGGCCGGCGCATGGCGCGGCGCTTTCGCCTCATCTGCTTCGACGAGTTCCACGTCGCCGACGTCACCGACGCGATGATCCTGCACCGCCTGCTCGAGGCGCTGTACGCCAACCGCGTGAGCATCGTCACGACGTCGAACTTCCACCCCGAGCAGCTGTACCCCAACGGCCTGCACCGCGAGCGCATCCTGCCGGCGATCGCGCTGCTGAAGCAGAAGATGGAGATCGCCAACGTCGACGGAGGCACCGACTACCGGCAGATCGCGCTCGGCCACGTGCGCATGTACCACTGCCCGCTCGGGCCCGAAGCCGACGCGGCCTTCGAGCAGGCCTTCGACGAGCTGGCCGAGGCGCGCGACGAGGACCCGCTGCTGCACATCGAGCACCGGGAGATCGCGAGCGTGCGCCGCGCCGGCGGCGTCGTCTGGTTCGACTTCAAGTCGCTGTGCGGCGGGCCGCGATCGCAGAACGACTACCTCGAGATCGCGGCGCGCTTCCACACCGTGCTGCTGGCCGGCGTGCCGCAGATGAGCCCGCGCCTGGCGAGCGAGGCGCGCCGCTTCACGTGGCTCGTCGACGTGCTGTACGACCGGCGCGTCAAGCTCATCGTCTCGGCCGAGGTGCCGCCGGAGGAGCTCTACACCGAGGGGCCGCTCGCGCACGAGTTCCCGCGCACCGTCTCGCGCCTGGCCGAGATGCAGTCGCCGCAGTTCCTTGCGCTGGCGCGGCGCGACGTGGACACTTCGATCACGTGAAGCCGCGGCCGGGGCTGCGGTTCGCGTCACCCGCGTGAGGCTCGTCGCCACGATCGTTGCCGGCATCGTCGCCACGACGTGCGCGCTGGCTGCACGGCCGGCCGGCGCGCAGGCGGTTGCGCCTGCGCCGGCGCCCGCGCCCGCGCCCGCGAGTGCACCGGGCGGCGCGGCGCAGGAGCGTGCGGCGATCGCCGAGCATCGCCGGCTGCTGCTGAAGATCCTCGCCGACGAGGAGGCGGCCTGCCGCGAACAGTTCGCCGTCACCGCCTGCGTCGACGACGTGCGCCGCCGGCGGCGCCAGGCGCTGGAGCCGCTGCGCGAGCGTGAGCTGCGCCTCGAGGAAGCCGAGCGCCGCGCGCGCGCCGAGGAACGCCGGCGGCAGATCGCGGCCAGGCAGGCGGCGGCCCGGCAGGC
>JAHCKS010000228.1 GCA_026125665.1 Rubrivivax sp. | reverse complement strand
GAACACCTGGGAGGTGGAGCGCGACCGGCTGTTCGCCAACACCGAGATCCACGACATCGCGGTGGCGCTGGGTGTCGACCCGCACGGCCCGGCCGACGAACCGGATCTCTCCGGCCTGCGCTACGGCAAGGTGTGCATCCTCTCCGACGCCGACGTCGACGGCTCGCACATCCAGGTGTTGCTGCTGACGCTGTTCTTCCGCCACTTCCCGAAGCTCGTCGAGCGCGGGCACGTGTGCATCGCGCGGCCGCCGCTCTATCGCATCGATGCACCGTCGCGCGGCAAGCGGCCGGCGGCGAAGATCTATGCGCTCGACGACGGCGAGCTCGAGGCGGCGCTGGACAAGCTGCGCAAGGAAGGCGCGCGCGAAGGCAGCTGGACGATCAGCCGCTTCAAGGGCCTGGGCGAGATGAACGCCGAGCAGCTGTGGGAGACGACACTGAACCCCGAGACGCGCCGGCTGCTGCCGGTGGGCTGGGGCCGGGCCGGCGAAGGCACGGAAGGTGACGACGGCCGGGCGAGCTTCGAGGCCACCGCGGCGGTGCTGACGCGCCTGATGGGCAAGGGCGAGGCCGCCGCGCGGCGCGAGCTGATGGAACAGCACGGCGACGCGGTGGAGGTGGATGTCTGAAGCCACGCGGCGCGTGCCCGCGGCGGTGCTGCCGCCGGTGCACCTGCGCCCGACGATGCTGTCGGACCTGGAGTTCGTGCAGTCGGTGGAGACCGACGCGCGCAACCTGCCGTTCATCACGCCGTGGGAGCGCACGCAGCACGAGGCGGCGGTGCGCATCCCCGACTTCCGCCACTTCATCGTCGAGTCGGGCGGCAATCAACACGATGCCGACGCCCGCGCCGGCTTCGTCATCCTGCAGGGCTGCCGCAACCCGCACAGGAGCGTCGAGCTCAAGCGCATCGTGCTCACGCCCGCCGGGCACGGCCACGGCCTCGGCCGCGCCTGCGTGCGAAGGCTCAAGCGGTTGGCCTTCGACGACCTGCACGCGCACCGCTTCTGGCTCGACGTGAAGTCGCTGAACACGCGTGCGCTGGCGCTCTACGCGAGCGAAGGCTTCGTCGAGGAGGGCCGGCTGCGCGAGAGCGTGCGCATCACGGGCCTCGGCGACGACGCCGGCTACGACACGCTCGTCGTGATGAGCCTGCTCGACCGCGAGTTCCGGGCGCGTGTGGCGCTCGGCCTGGAGGGGCGGGGCGCCGGCGCGTAGGCACGCGGGACCGCGGCGCGAGAACGTCATTGATTCGAACCGGAGACATGACCATGAGAATGCGCAGCTACCAGGTCTGCGAGTGCGGCGCCCCGTTGCGCCTGGCCGAGGCCGACGTGCCCGAGCCGCAGGGCACGCAGGTGGTGATGCGGCTGCTGGCCGCCGGCGTGTGCCATTCCGACCTGCACATCTGGGACGGCTACTACGAGGTCGGCGGCGGCAAGCGGCTCGACCTCGTGCAGCGCGGCATCAAGCTGCCGCTGACGATGGGGCACGAGAACGTCGGCGAGGTGGTCGCGCTCGGGCCCGACGCCAAGGGCGTGGCGGTGGGCGACGTGCGCCTGGTCAACCCGTGGATCGGCTGCGGCGAGTGCAAGGTGTGCCGCCGCGGCGACGAGAACCTGTGCGTCAAGCCGCAGTCGCTGGGCGTGTACCGGCAGGGCGGCTACGCGACGCACATGGTGGCGCCGCACCCGCGGCACCTGTTCGCCATCGGCAAGCTCTCGCCGCGCGACGCGGCGCCGCTCGCCTGCTCGGGCGTCACCGCGTACTCGGCGCTGAAGAAGGTGCGCGCCACGCTGCAGGAGGAGCCGCTGGTCGTCATCGGTGCCGGCGGCGTCGGGCTGATGGGCATCGCGCTGGCCCGCCGCATGGGTGCGCGCGAGGTGATCGCGGTGGACATCGACGCGGCCAAGCGCGACGCCGCGCTGAAGGCCGGCGCCACGATGGCCATCGACGGCGCCGCCGGCGATGCGGCCAGGCAGATCCACGCGGCCACCGGCGGCGGCGCCTGGGCGGTGATCGACTTCGTCGGCGCGAGCCAGACCGTCAACCTGGCGATCGCCTCGATCGTCAAGGGCGGCACGGTGGTGGTCGTGGGCCTCTTCGGCGGCGACGTGACGGTGCCCACGCCCTTCCTCCCGTTGCGCGCGATGACGCTGCGCGGCTCCTACGTCGGCAGCCAGACCGACATGGCCGAGCTGCTCGAGCTCGTGAACCGCAGCGGAGCGCCCGAGGTGCCGATCCGCACGCGTCCGCTCGACGAGGTCAGCGACGCGCTCGCCGACCTGCGCGCGGGCAGGGTCGTCGGGCGCGTGGTGCTGACGCCGGGCGGTTGAGGCCGGGCGGCGGCAGCGCCACCGGCGGCGCAACCGGTGGCGACGGGCGGCGCGCAGTCAGCGCGGCGGCCGCGTCACTCGATGCGGCCGATGCGCCGCACGGCCTCCGTCATCACCTTCGCGTCGGCGTCCCAGTAGGCCTGGAACTCGGGCGCGTCGAGGTACTCGATCGGGCTGCCGGCGCGGCCGATCGTCTGCACCACCGCCGGGTCGGCTGCGGCCTTGCGTGCGGCGGCACGCAGCTTCTGCACGACGCCGTCGGGCGTGCCGGCGGGCACGAAGAGCGCCGACCACTGCGCGAACTGCACCGGCTGGCCCAGGGTCTTCAGGCTCGGCACGTCGGGCATCGAGACGAGCGGCTTGTCGCCCCAGTGCGCCAGCGCGCGCAGCTTGCCCGACCTGATGTGCGCCAGCACGCTGGCCGGCCCGGTGGCGAGCGCGTCGACCTGGCCGCCCAGCAGCGCCAGCACCGCCGGGCCGGCACCGGTGTACGGGATGTGCACGAGCCGGATGCCGGCGCTCGCCTTGAGCATCTCCATCGGCACGTGCATCGTGCCGTAGTTGCCCGAGCTGCCGTAGTTGTACCTGCCGGGTTTGCCCTTCACGTCGGCGACGAACTCGGCGAAGGTCTTCCACGGCGCGTCGGCGCGCACGACGAGCACGGTGGGGTCGGCGGTGAAGCGCGCGATGGGCTTGAACTGGTCGAGCGTGAACTGCGGCTTGCGCTCGAGGATCTTGTCGGCCTCGGGCAGGATCGAGATCGACGACAGGCTCATCAGGATCGTGTAGCCGTCGGCGCTGGCGCGGCCGGCCGCGCCGATGCCGGTGGCGCCGCCGGCGCCGGCGCGGTTCTCGACCACGACGTTCTGCCCCAGCTCCTTGGCCAGCGCCTCGGCGACCGGCCGGGCCACCGTGTCGGCGACGCCACCGGGCGGGAACGGCACGATCATCGTGATCGGGCGCTCCGGGTAGTTGCCCTGCGCGTGCGCGAAGCCGGCGGCGGCCAGCAGCGCCACGGCGAAGAATCGAGGCGTTCGCATGCGGTGTCTCCTTGGGTTCATTCGAAGCGGTTGGTGAGCACGCCGAGGCCGTCGATCTCGATGCGCACGACGTCGCCGGCGGTGAGCCAGCGCGGCGGCTTGAGCCCCATGCCGACGCCGGCCGGCGTGCCGGTGGCGATGACGTCGCCGGGATACAGCGTGATGCCGCGCGAGCAGGTCTCGATCAGCGTCGGGATATCGAAGATGAGGTCCGTGGTGCGCGCATCCTGGCGCAGCTCGGCCTCGCCGCCCTTCGGCGTGACCCAGCAGCGCACGCGCGTGTTCGTGCCGTCGAGCTCGTCGGCGGTGACGATCCACGGC
>JAHCKS010000227.1 GCA_026125665.1 Rubrivivax sp. | reverse complement strand
TGATGAGCGACCTGCGCGAGTCCGGCGCCATCGAGCAGGACGCCGACGTCATCATGTTCATCTACCGCGACGAGTACTACACCAAGGACGCCTGCAAGGAGCCGGGCGTGGCGGAGATCATCATCGCCAAGCAGCGCAACGGCCCGGTGGACACCGTGAGGCTCACGTTCCTGAAGCCGCTGACGCGCTTCGAGAACCGCGCCCCCGAGGGCGCCGAATACTGAGGGCCGGCGCGGCCCGGCCCCGCGCAGGCCCGCGCAAGGCCCGCGCAGGCTCACATCCAGCCACGGTGGAACTCGGCCGGTACCTCGGCCGCGCGGCCACGCCGCGTGTCGGCCAGGCCATCGAGCCCGAGATCGCGCAGCGTGCGGTCGTCGAGCGCACCGAGCGAGCGCGCGACGTCGCGCTCGCGCAGCGGATGCCATCGCGGCCGAGCCACGAGCGCGCGGACGGCGTGCCACGCCACGGCCGGCAGTGCCCGGAACGTGTGCATCGCGAGGTGCAAGGAGGCGCGGGGCCGCGCAAGGCCGCGCGGCGCAGTGGGGATGACGGAGAGGGTGGACATGGTTCGAGGCTCCCTCGCACGCTCAGCGCATCAGCGAGCGCCGCGTTGGCACCAGGCGCCTCAGCGACAACGTGGCGCCGGCCCCGCGCAGCAGGGCCGGCAGGGCCCGCAGCGCCCAGGCCGGCGTGTCGGCCAGCCGCGCCGCGGCGCGTTCCCAGGCCGCGGCGTGCGGCACGCGGGCCAGCCAGACGAGCGCCTGCGCATCGGTGCGCACAGGCAGCCGGGGGAAGTCGTTCGACGCGTTCTCGGTGGTGAACACGGCGCACGGCGGCACGCCGGCGTCGCACCAGGCGGGCAGCAGCTCGCGTTCGACGATGCGCAGCGTCGCCGTGTCGATGTCGCCCGGGCGCAGCAGCGTGGCCAGCACGTACAGCGCACCAGGGATCTCCTCGTGGTCGTCGCGGCGGCGGCGCGGCAGCGCCGGGGTCACCGGCGCCCAGGCCGGGCGCGCCGGGCGCAGCAGCCGCACGTCGGTGCTGTCGACCATCGTCGCGTTGGCCGCATCGCGATGACGCTGCCAGACCGGCCCGCCGTAGAACGCCTCCAGGCCGCGCCGGCGTCCCGCCATGCCGGTGAAGCCGCGCAGCCAGACGAAGCGGTTGGCGCGGTCCAGGTCGCGGAACTGCGCCATCACGCGCATGCCGCAGTCTTCCTGCGTCTCGACGAACTCGCGCTCGAAGAGCTCGACGAGCGCGTCGCGCTGCCCGGCGTGCAACGTGTAGTCGCGCAGTTCGACGACGGCACAGTCCTCGAGCGCGGGTGCGCGGACCGGTGCGGCCGCGCCGGCGGGGGCGGGTGGCGCAGCGAGATTGGTGGTGGCGTTCATCGGTGCTCCTCGTGTGATGCCGGCGATGATTCCCGTCTCAACTGACATCGCGTGTCATGATTTGCGCCGACACTGAACGCCACCATGCTGGCCAGCCGCCTGCTCTCGATCCTGATGCTGTTGCAGTCGCGCGGGCGCATGAGCGCGGCCGCGCTGGCCGAGGCGCACGAGGTGTCGCTGCGCACGATCTACCGCGACGTCGACAGCCTCAGCGCTGCCGGCGTGCCCATCTACGCCGACCGCGGCCGCCACGGCGGTTTCGAATTGCGCGCCGGCTGGCGGACGCAGCTCACGGGCCTCACGGCGGAGGAGGCCAAGGCGCTCTTCATGGCCGGCCTGCCGGGCCCGGCCAAGGCGCTCGGCCTCGGCGACGCGGCTGCGTCGGCGCACCTGAAGCTGCTGGCCGCGTTGCCCGAGGACTGGCGCGCCGACGCCGAGCGCGTCGGTGCGCGGTTCCACCTCGACCCGGTGGACTGGTTCCGCGCCAGCGCGCCGGCCGACCACCTGCGGCTCGTGGCCGAAGGCGTGTGGAGCGAGCGGCGCCTGCGCATGCGCTACGAGAGCTGGAGCGGCGTGTCGGAGCGCACCGTCGAGCCGCTCGGCCTGGTGCTGAAGGGCAGTGCCTGGTACCTCGTGGCGCGCGCCGTGCGCGCCGAGCGGCGCGAGCCGCAGACCTATCGTGTCGGCTCGATCCAGGCCGCCGAGCTGCTGGACGAGCGTTTCCAGCGGCCCGCCCGCTTCGACCTGGCGGCTTTCTGGAGCGAATCGACGAAGACCTTCGAGGAGGGCGTCTATCGCGACGTGGCGACGTTGCGCGTCTCGCCACGCGGCTTCGAGCGGCTGCGCCGCTTCGGCCCCATCGTCGCCGCGGCGGCGGCGCGCACCGCGGGCGAGCCGGGCGAGGACGGCTGGCGCGAGGTGATCGTGCCGATCGAGTCGCCGGAGTACGCGGCCCACGAGATGCTGCGGCTCGGGCCCGAGGCCGTGGTGCTGGAGCCGGCGCCGTTGCGCGCCGCCATGCGCGACCTCGCTTCGCGCATGCTGGCGGGCTACGCGCTGCTGGGGCCGCCGCGGGCGGGGACCGACGCGCCGCCAAACGCGCCGCCAAACGCGCCGCCCTGCTCGCTGCCCGCGGCACGCGCCAAGGGCGAACGCAGCCGCAACCGGCGGCGCAGCGCCTGAGCCATGGGGGTGGCGGTTGCTCGTTGGGGTCTGCACTTGCGATGCGCGGCCAGACTGTATAAATTCACAGTATGCCAGTGCCGAGCAAAGCCGCGCAACCGCCGTCCGCCGCCCTCGTCCTCGCTCCGCGTGGCGCACGGAAGGGCCGTGGCACCGTATGGGCCATCGAACACCGTTTCACGAGCGAGTCGCACGAGGCCTTCGACGACGGCTGGGGCACTCTCGAGCAGGCGGCGCGCGAGGAGTCGCTGGCGCCCCAGACGCAGGTGCTGGAAGAGCAGGTCAAGTCCATCCTTGCCGGCAACGACTCGCCCGACATCGGCTTCGACCTCTCGATCAACCCCTACCGCGGCTGCGAGCACGGCTGCAGCTACTGCTACGCGCGGCCGACGCACAGCTACCTCAACCTCTCGCCCGGCCTCGACTTCGAGACACGCATCGTCGCCAAGGTGAATGCCGCCGAGCGGCTGCGCGAGGCGCTGCGCGCGCCGGGCTACACGCCGCTGCTGCTGAACATCGGCTCGGCCACCGACGCCTACCAGCCGGCCGAGCGGCGGCTGCGCATCACGCGCGCGTTGATCGAGGTGCTCGCCCAAGCGAACCACCCGTTCTCGCTCATCACCAAGTCGAGCCTGGTCGAGCGCGACCTCGACCTCATCGCACCGATGGCCGCGCGCAACCTCGCTGCCGTCTACGTCTCGATCACCACGCTGGATGGCGAGCTCGCGCGCAAGCTCGAGCCGCGGGCCGCGGCGCCGCACCGGCGGCTGCGCACGCTGAGGGCGCTGGCCGGCGCGGGCGTGCCGGTCGGCGTCAGCGTCTCGCCGATCATCCCCTTCGTCAACGAGCCCGAGCTCGAACGCGTGCTCGAGGCGGCGCGCGAGGCCGGCGCCAGCAACGCCTTCAGCATCGTGCTGCGCCTGCCCTGGGAGGTGAGCCCAATCTTCCAGCAGTGGCTGCAGCAGCATGTGCCCGAACGCGCGGCGCGCGTGATGGCGCGCATCCGCGAGATGCGAGGCGGCAAGGACAACGACGCGCGTTTCGGCACGCGCATGAAGGGGCAGGGCCCGTGGGCCGAGCTGCTGCGCCAGCGCTTCGAGAAGGCGTGCGCACGGCTGGGCCTCAACCGCAACCGGCACGAGCTGGACCTGAGCCAGTTCCGGCCGCCCGAGCAGGACCCGGCTCAAGGGCGGCTCTTCTGAGCATCCCAGGCCCGTTCCTGCGCCGGGCGTTCGCGAAGAAGCAGCGGGCGGCCCACGATCACGGCGCGCAGGTCCGAGGCCGCGGGGGGCCGCTCAGGGCTTGGCACCCGAACACACGGCGCACCGCCGTCTGCA
>JAHCKS010000226.1 GCA_026125665.1 Rubrivivax sp. | reverse complement strand
GCCGTGGCCGCGCTCGTGCGCCGCGCCGATCCAGCGCACCTCGGCCTGCGTGGCCGGCGGGCCGGCGGCGCGGCCGCCGCTGCCGCTTCGCATGCAGCCCGGAGTCGCCGCCAGGCCCGGGGCCAGCATGCCGCCCAGCAGCAGGGGCCGGCGCTTCATCGCGGCCTCTCGCTTCGGCGCGCGCTACCGCACACTGCCCCACTCCTCCTCGAAGATGCCGACGAGCACCTGGTTCGACAGGCGATTCGGCTCGGCCGGCAGGCGCGCCATGTCGGGCGGGAACTGCAGCAGCGCCGGCATGCCTTCGACGGTGAGGAAACGCAGCCCCGGGGGCAGCGTGCGCAGGCCCGGCCAGGGCCGGCGGCCGGCGAGCACGAAGCCCCATTCGCCGAAGCTCGGCACGTGCACGTGGTACGGCCAGGTCGAGTAGCCGACGGCTTCGAGCGTCGCCGCCACGGTCCAGAAGCTGCGCCGCGCGATGAGCGGCGAGGTGGTTTGCACGACGATCCAGCCGCTGGCGGAAAGCACGCGGTCGGCGCGCTGGTAGAAGCTCGTCGTGTAGAGCTTGCCGAGCGAGTAGTTGCTCGGGTCGGGGAAGTCGGCGATGACGACGTCGAACGGCACCTCGCGCCCGGCGGCGATGCGGCTCGCGTGTTCCTCGAGCCACGTGAAGGCGTCAGCGTTGACGATGCGCACCTTCGGGTGCGCCAGCGCTTGCGCGTTCAGCGCCGTCAGCGCGGCGTGCGTGGAGAACAGGCGCGTGATGTGCGGGTCGAGCTCCACGAGCACGACCTGCTCGACGCCGGCGTGGCGCAGCACCTCGCGCACCGCCAAGCCGTCGCCGCCGCCGAGCACGAGCACGCGCCTGGGCGCGCCGTGCGCGGCCAGCGCCGGGTGCACCAGCGCCTCGTGGTAGCGGTACTCGTCGCGCGAGTGGAACTGCAGGTTGCCGTTCAGGTACAGGCGCACGCCGGCGTCGCCGCCGCTGCCGCCGCTCCTCGTGACGACGACGCGCTGGTACTCGCTGCTTTCGCGCAGGATGATGCCGTCGCCGTAGAACTGGTCCTCGGCCCAGGTGGTGAGGTGGCCGGCACCGAGCATCGCCGCGCCGAGCGCCACCACCACCGCGGCGCAGGCGGCGACATGCGCGCCGAAACGGCGCAGTTCGCCGCGGAAGAGCACGAGCGCCCACACAGCCACCGCGGCGTTCAGCAGCCCGAAGAAGACGCCGGTGCGCACGAGCCCGAGGTGCGGCACGAAGACGAGCGGGAAGGCCACCGCCACTGCCAGCGCGCCGAGGTAGTCGAAGGTCAGCACCTCGGAGACGAGCTCCTTCAGCGCATAGCGTTCGCTGAAGTGGCGCTTGAGGATGCGCATCACCAGCGGGATCTCGAGCCCGACCAGCATGCCCACCAGCAGCACGCAGCCGTACAGCAGCACGCGGAAGGCCGGCGTGGCGCCGTGCGGAAGCAGGTTGTAGGCCGCGAACAGCGCCGCCGGCATCAGGCCGCCGACGAGCCCGACCAGCAGCTCGATGCGCAGGAACTGCGCCACCAGCTGCCGCTCGACGAGGCGCGACAGCCACGAGCCGATGCCCATCGCGAAGAGGTAGGCGCCGATGATGGTGCTGAACTGCAGCACCGAGTCGCCGAGCAGGTAGCTCGCCAGCGCGCCGGCCGCGAGCTCGTAGACGAGGCCGCAGGCGGCGACGACGAAGACGCTGGCCAGCAGCGCCACCTCGGCCGGCGCGGGGCGGGGGCGCGGCGCGGCGTGGGGCGGCGCGGCCGCGGTGGCATCGGCGCTCATCGTGAGCGCTTCCGGCCGCGCGCGCTCAGCCGTGCACCGCGGCGGCGACGATGAGACCGATGGCGATGCACATCGCGCCGACGACGATGGCCAGCGCCAGGTTCTTCTTCTCGACGATCTCGTTCCACAGGTCGTAGGGCGTGAGCTTGTCGACGATGACGAAGCACACCCAGAAGACGAGCACGCCGATCAGCGCGTAGAGCATCGAGCCGAAGAACGCGCCCGGCCTCAGCCATTCCAGACCCATCATCGTTCACTCCTTCGTGTCGTTGTCACTTGTGCCCGCCCCAGGAGCCGCCGCTCGTGCGGCCGCTGGAGCCCGAGCCGCGCTGCGCCACGCACTGGCGGTACTCGTTGCTGTTCGGCCCGAACGCCTGGCGCAGCTCGTCGCAGCGGTCGCTGCCTTCGCACTCGGCCAGCGCGCTCACGATGATGAACAGCACGACGATCATGATGATCGCGTTCGTGGCGCTCATGCGTTTGCCGCCACTGCTCACCGGGGCCACGTCGCGTTGCATCGCCGCGCGCTCGCCGGCCGTGATGCCGAAGGCCTCGGCCACGACGGCCGCGTCGAGCGTCTCGCCGGCCGACCACACCACCTCCGTGCCGCCTGCCGCGCCGACGGCACTGCGCGTCTGTTCGCGCGACAGCCGCTTCCTGCTGTCGCCGCCGATGCCGACATAGTCGCTGACGTTGGCGTGCTCGCCTCGTGCGACGCGCCAGTAGAACTCACCCTGCACCCACGTGACCTTGGCGTCGTAGGTGTACTTGCGCTGGTAGTTCGCGCCCCGGTACCTGGCCCGGTCGCCCCGGACCTGTGGCGCGCCGGTGACCGGCCGCACCCAGCTCCAGCCGTCCTCGGCGTCGACGAGGAACGCGAACCCGTGCTCGCGGTTGTAGAGCAGGTACTCGCGCCAGTAGGTCTTTTCCTCGTCGCTGTCGCGGCCGGGCATGTCGCAGCGTTCCAGGTAGCCCACCACCTGCCACGGCTCGGCCGCACCGGTGCCCAGCTTCAGCGTGCCGCTGCGGCCGAGCGAGATCTGCGGTCCGAGGCCGCCCTCGCTGGTGTTGCTCTGCGTGTAGTGGCGCAACTCGCCGCCGACGCCGGCCGAGAGGTCCACCACCGCGTTGCACTGGCCGCAGCTGACGCTCTTCGTGCTGGCGAGCGTGATCGCTAGCGCGTTGCCGCAGTTCGGGCACGACACGCCGCGCGCGCCGAGCGTCTTCTCCTTGGGCTCGGCGGCCAGGCCGCTCATCGCCAGCGAGCCGAGCAGAACCGGCCGGCCGACCGACCATGCCACCTGCCCCGGGTCGCTGGCGTCGAGCGTGCCGACCTCGTCGGCACCGGTGCGCAGGTCGGCGACGAGGAAGTCGCCGTGCAGCTGCGGCGGCCGCGGCAGCTCGCCCTGCGCGGCGATGAGGTGGGCCTTCACCACCGAGGCCACGTCCCAGGCCCGGCCGTCGGCCAGCACGCGCTGGCCGGCCGAGAGGCCCTCCAGCGCCGGCGCGTCGGCCGGCGTCGGGGCCTCGAAGGCCATCACGTAGGCGCCGTTGTCCTCCGAGAGCCAGCCGCTGCGGCCGTTGTCGAACAGGGCATGCCACTCGTTCCACGTGCCGCCTTCGTACCCGTACTGCAGGCGACCGACGAGCGTGAACGCCAGGCCCTGGTAGCGGCCGGCGGCGCCGAGCTGCAGCGGCGAGTGGTCGTCGAACAGCTCGGCGCTCTGGCCGATGCGCAGCAGCGCCTGGCCGTCCCTGACGAGGGTGCTGCGGCAGAAGGAGCAGACGGCGCTGGCCGACGCGGCCGACGCAAAGTCCACCGGCGCGCCGCAGTTCGGGCAAGCGGCGCGCCAGGCGCGCTGCGGCGAACCCGGAGGCGGGCCCGGCGGTGAGGTGGCCACGCTCGGCGGTGCTGCGTGGTCTCGTTATGCGGGAGGCATCAAACGAGCTTCTTCAGCAGCTCCGCCTTCTTCGCGCTGAACTCCTCGTCGGTGAGGATGCCCTTGGCCTTGAGCTCGCCGAGCTTTTCGAGCGTGGCCATCACCTCTTCGGGCTTGATGCCCGCGGCGGCCGCCTGCGCGGCCTG
>JAHCKS010000225.1 GCA_026125665.1 Rubrivivax sp. | reverse complement strand
GAACGCGGGCTCGCGCCCAGCGTGCGCAGGATGGCGATGTCGGCGCGCTTGTCGGTCACCGTCATGACGAGCGTGCTGACGAGGTTGAACGCGGCCACGGCGACGATGAGCGCGAGGATGATGAACATCAGGCGCTTTTCCACCTGCACGGCGTCGAACCAGTTGCGGTGGCTGCGCGTCCAGTCGCGCACTTCCACCGAATCGCCCAGGCTCTCCTGCAGCTCGGCGGCGACGCGGCGCGCCAGCTGCGCGTCGGCGAGCTTCAGCTGCACGGCGCTGACGCCGCCGGTGCGGAACAGCCGCGCCGCGTCGTCGACGTGCACCAGCGCGAAGGCGCTGTCGTAGTCGTGGTGGCCGGCGTGGAAGGTGCCCGCCACGGTGAACTGGCGCAAACGCGGCACGATGCCGGCCGGCGTGACCTGGCCGGCCGGGGCCATCACCGTGACCTTGTCGCCGGGGCGCACGCCGACGGCGCGCGCCAGCGCGCTGCCGAGGATGATCTGCCAGGCGCCCGGCTGCAGCATCGCGAAGAGCTCGCGCTCGCGCGCCGCCAGCGGCGTGACCTTGGCTTCCTCGGCCGGGTCGATGCCGCGCACCTGCGCGCCGCGCAGCGCGGAGCCGTGGCCGAGCAGCGCCTGCGTGGCGACGAACGGGGCGCTGCCGCGCACCTCGGTGTGGCGCGCGGCCGCGGCGGCGGTGGCCCGCCAGTCGGGCAGCGCGTCGCCCGAGGGCGAATGCAGCTCGACGTGCGCCACCACCGAGAGCATGCGGTCGCGCACCTCCTTCTGGAAGCCGTTCATCACCGACAGCACGATGATCAGGGCGGCCACGCCGAGCGCGATGCCGAGCACCGAGACGGCGCTGATGAACGAGAGGAAGCCGCCGGCCGGCCGCCCCGCTGCCGCGCCGCCGCGGCCGGCGCGCGTGTAGCGCCAGCCGATCAGCCACTCGAAGGGCAAGTCGAAGGGCCAGTCGCGCGGCGGCGAGAGGAGGGGCGGGCGACGCATCGGGCCGCGATGCTACCGGGGAGCGCCTGCTTCACGTGGCGGCCGACCAGGTAGCGCCGCCGCGAAGGGAACCAGGCGTCCCGATCCCGGCCCGGATAATCGGCCCTATGCATTGCATCGTCCCGTTCGCCGCCCCGGCCAGCGATGCCGGCCGCGCGGTGCTCGGCACCATGCAGTGGCCGCGCCTGGCCGCGCTGCTGCCGCGGCTGCGCCTGGTCGGCCGCGACGAGGCCGAGCCCACGACCTTCAGCCCGCCGCACGAACGCGTGCTGGTGCGCTCGCTCGGCTGGGCCCCCGGCGACCCCGCCGAAGCCGCGCGGGGCGACGGCCGGTGGCCGCTGGCGGCGCGCGCGCTGCGCGCCGACGGCATCGAACCGGGCGCGCTCGCCTGGGGCCTCGTGACGCCGGTGCACTGGCACGTCGGCACCGATCAGGTGAGCGTGGCCGACACCGGCGCGCTGCAGCTCGACGAAGCGACGTCGCGTGCGCTGTTCGATGCCGTGCGGCCGCTCTTCGTCGAGGCGGCCGCGCCGGGCGAGAGCCCGGTGCGCTTCGAGTACGGCCACGCCACGCGCTGGTACGCGGCGCACGAGAGCCTCGAGGGCCTGCGCACGGCATCGCTGGACCGTGTGGTCGGCCGCAACGTCGACCGCTGGCTGGACGACGCCGCCGATGCGGCCACGAGCTCTGCGGCCGCGCGGCGCTGGCGACGCCTGCAGGCCGAGGTG
Source organism: Rubrivivax sp. (assembly GCA_026125665.1). Classification (GTDB taxonomy): domain Bacteria; phylum Pseudomonadota; class Gammaproteobacteria; order Burkholderiales; family Burkholderiaceae_C; genus Rubrivivax. The sequence continues at coordinate 2,266 of JAHCKS010000225.1, read as the reverse complement.
CAGATGCTGCTGCATGCGCATCCGTTGAACGCCGAGCGCGAGCGGCGCGGCCTGCTGCCGATCAACTCGTTCTGGCTCTCCGGCTGCGGCCGTGCGCGACCCGAGGCGGAGGAGGCCGGGCCGGTACAGGTGGAGCCGCTGCTGCGCGCCGCCGCGGTGGCCGAGGACTGGCCGGCGTGGCAGGCCGGCTGGCGGCGGCTGGAGGAAGGCACGCTGCTCGGCCTGGAGATCGCGCTGCGCCGCGGCGCCGAGGTGTGGCTGACGCTCGCCGGCGAGCGCGCCGCCGCCACCTTCGCGCCGCTGCGCGGCGGCGTCGTCGCGCGGGCGCGCAGTCTGCTGGCGCGCCCGTCGGTGCCGGCGCTGCTCGCATCGCTGTGAACGGAAGGCCGAGCCTGATCGTCGCCGTGGGGGTGCCTCGATGATCCTGCACAGCCGCGACGTGCCGCCGCGCGTGGCCTTCGCGCTGGAGCAGGCGGGCGTGCACCCGCTGCTGGCGCGCCTGCTCGCGGCGCGCGGCGTGCGCGAAGCCGCCGAGCTCGACACGAGCCCGGCGCAGCTGCTCAGGCCCGACACGATGAAGGGCGCGGCCGAGGCCGGCCGGCTGCTCGCCGACGCCATCGAGCGCCGGCAGCGCATCTGCATCGTCGCCGACTACGACTGCGACGGCGCCACCGCCTGCGCCGTGGCGCTGCGCGGCCTCGCCATGCTCGGTGCCGAGCGCGCGCAGCTGGCGTACGTCGTGCCCGACCGCGTGGTGCACGGGTACGGGCTCACGCCGGCCATCGTCGAGCTGGCGATGGAGAAGCAGCCCGACGTGCTCGTCACGGTCGACAACGGCATCGCCAGCCATGCCGGCGTGGCCCACGCCCGCGCGCGCGGCCTCGCCGTGCTCGTCACCGACCACCACCTGCCGGCGGCGAACCAGCCGCTGCCCGAAGCCGACGTCATCGCCAACCCGAACCAGCCGGGCTGCAGCTTCGCGAGCAAGGCCATCGCCGGCGTCGGCGTGATGTTCTACGTGCTGCTCGCCACGCGCGCCGAGCTGCGCGCGCGCGGCCGCTTCGACGCAACCGCGCAGCCGAAGCTCGAGACGCTGCTCGACCTGGTGGCGCTGGGCACCGTGGCCGATGTGGTGAAGCTCGACGCGAACAACCGCCGCCTCGTCGCGCTGGGCCTGAAGCGGGTGCGCGCCGGCCTCGTGCAGCCGGGCGTGGCGGCGCTCTTCTCCGCCGCCGGCCGGCTGCCGGCGCGCGCCTCGACCTTCGACTTCGGCTACGCGCTCGGGCCGCGCATCAACGCTGCTGGAAGGCTGGCCGACATGACGCTCGGCATCGAGTGCCTGCTGGCCGACGACATCGGCCGCGCCGCCGAGCTGGCGCACGCGCTGGACACCATCAACCGCGAGCGGCGCGAGGTGGAAGGCGGCATGCGCGAGACGGCAGAGCGCACCGTGGACGAGCTGCTCGCGCGGCTGACGAATCCGCCGCCGGCGCTGGCGCTGTTCGACGAGAGCTTCCACGAAGGCGTGGTGGGCATCGTCGCCGGCCGCGTGAAGGACCGGCTGCACCGGCCGGCGTTCGTCTTCGCGCGCGGGCGCAGCGATGGCGGGGCTGAGGCAGCCGGCGCACTCAAAGGCAGCGGCCGCTCCATTCCGGGCTTCCACCTGCGCGACGCGCTCGACCTGGTGGCCAAGCGCGAGCCCGGGCTGCTGGCGCGTTTCGGCGGCCACGCGATGGCTGCCGGCTGCACGCTGGCCGAAGGCGCCGCCGAGCAGACCCTGGCGCGCTTCGACGCCGCGCTGCAGCGCGTGGCTGCCGAGTGGCTGGACGAGGCGACGCTGACGCGCCGCCTGGCCACCGACGGTCCGCTGCCGGTGCAGTACTTCAACGCCGATACCGCGGCGCTGCTGGCCGGCCAGGTGTGGGGCCAGGGCTTCGAGGCGCCGCTCTTCTGCGACGAGGTGCAGGTGGTGCAGCAGCGCCTCGTCGGCGAGAAGCACCTGAAGCTGCGCCTGCGCCACGCCGGCGCCGAACGCGAAGGCATCTGGTTCGGCCGCAGCGAGCCGCTGCCCGAGCGGGCACGGCTCGCCTGGCGCATGGAGCTCGACGAGTGGAACGGGCAGCGAAGGGTGCAGATGGTGGTGGAGGCGGCGGGGGAGTGAGCTTGTGTGCTCTCGAGTTGATCCGGCTTTGCCGGGCAACTTGGACCCCCGCGGGGGGGCCGGGCTGGCCTGGCCCTAGAGGCGCTCTCGCGAACGTGAACCTTC
>JAHCKS010000224.1 GCA_026125665.1 Rubrivivax sp. | reverse complement strand
CGCGGTGCTGCTGCTGGCGCGGCCGCAGCCCGCTCGGCTGCTGGTCGTGGCGCTGGTGCACCCGCCGGGCGGCAGCGCCGCGGCCTGGCACCGGCAGGCCGCGCTCGACGACGAACTCGGCCGCTTCGGTTGCGCCACGCTGAATCGGCTGGCGCGCTCGGTCTGGGCCGCGCCGTCGGCCAACCACCTGCCCGATGCCGACCTGTTCGCGCTCGACCTGTTCGAGCGGCTATGGCAGCAGGGCATCGCGCCCGTCGTGCGCGAGCTGGCCGCCGCGGGCGTGACGGCGCTCGACCTCGTGCCCAGCGGCGACCTGCACCTGGCGCCCTGGGGCCATCTGGCCGTTGCGGTGGCATCGGCGCCATCGGAGCGGTCGGCGCAAGCGGCGCAGCCGGCCGCATCGGACACATCGCCCACATGGGCCACATCGGCCGGATCGCCCGCATCGGCCCCCGGCACCGTCGAGCTCAGGGTGCTGCCGAGCGTCGGCGCCTGGTGGGCGTGCGAGCGCGAAGCCGGCGCGCCCGCCGTGCCCACACCGCGCTGGGCGCTGCTTGCGCAGCCGGCGCCGCCCGAGCTGGGCGCGCTGCGCTGGGCGGACGTCGAGGCGCGCCTGTCGCTGGCACTGTGGGGCGAGGCCGGCATGTCCGGCGTCGAGCTGGAAGACGGCGGGCCCGCACCGCCCGAAGCGGACGCCGCCTTGCTGATCGGACACGGCGTCGTGCCCGGCAGCAACGCCGCACAGGCCGGGCTCGCAACCGGCGCACGCTTGGTGCAGCCCTATCAGCTGCTGAGGCTGGGGCGCTGCCGGCGGGCGCTGGTGTCCGCGTGCCTGCTCGGGCACACCGACGACCGCTCGGGCGAAGCGCTGGGCTTCCTCTCGGGCTGCTTCGATCACCGCTTGACGTTCACCGCAGGCTGGCTGACCGAGGTCCCGGACCAGGCGGCGTGCCTGTACAGCTTGGCCGCGCAGTGGCTGCTGCGCCAGAGCGCGGCGGGCGCCGGGCGCGGCCACGCCGCCTGGGCAGCGAGCCTCGCGCAGCTGCGGCGGGAGCTGCAGTGCGGCGCGTGGCCGGCGGGCTTCGGCGAGTGGCTGGCGGCTCGGTGGCCACGCGACGCCATGGAGCCTGCGCCGCCATCACCGCCCGCCGCCTTGCTGCGCGCTCTGCCCTGGGCCGTGGCGCTCGGCTAACCGAGACGCGAAGGGGCGGCAGCGGTCGCGCTCGGCCCATCCCACGATCCTTCGATGGCGAACGACCTGGCCGGCAGTGGTCAGCGCCCGCCGAACATCATCCGCCGCGCCAGCGCCGTCTTCAGCCCCGGCACGTGCTGCACCGCCGCCAGCCCCGCGGCGCGCAGCGCCGCCAGGCCCGGCCCGCGCCAGGTGAACGAACGCGCGAGGAAGTCGGTGGCGGCGATCATCGTCCAGCGGTCCGGCGCGCGCGACCACTCGACGTGCTTCAGCGCGCGCTCCAGGTCGATCGTGTCGCGCAACGCCACGACGAGCTCGTGGGCGTCGCGCAGGCCGAGGTTGAGGCCCTGCCCGGCCACCGGATGCAGCGTCTGGGCGGCGTTGCCGATGCGCACCGTGCGGCCCTCCACCAGCGTGCGCTCGGCGTTGAGGCCGAGCGCGAAGTCCTTCAGCGGCGACATCTCGACGGCGCGGCCGACCTCCGCGGGGAACAGCGTGTTGACCAGGGCCAGCCGCTGCGGTGCATCGAGCCCGCGCACGGGGTCGTCGTCGCGCGCCACGCACCACACGAGCGCGGCGCTCCGGCGCGGCGTCGTGCCGTCACCGTCGCCCCCGCCGTTCGGCAGCGGCAGCAATGCGGCCGGCCCCTGGCGCGTGAAGCGCTCGTAGGCGCGGCCGCGCGTGGCCGGCCCTGCGCCTTCGAGCACGAGCGCGCCGACCCAAGCCGTCTGCGCGTAGTCGTGCACGACCGCCTTGCGCGCCTGCTGCGCGAACACGCCTCCCTCGGCGACGACGGCGAGGTCGAAGTGCTGCGCGGCCGCAACTTCCCCGACGTGCACCAGCACCTCGGCGCCCACGGGCTCGAGTGCGGACACGGCCGCGCCGAAGCGCATCTGCAGGCGCGCCGGCTCGGCGGCGACCGCAGCCTGCCATCGCTGCTGCATCGGCGCCACGAGCGCCCCATACCCCAGCACGGCGCCCAGCTGCGGCACGCCCAGCGATGCGGCGTCGATCAGCACCTCGGGCTGCCCGGGTGAAGGCGGCTGCTGCGACACGTGCACCGAGAGGATCGGCGCGGCAGCGTCGGCCGGCCAGCAGCGCAACCGCTCGAGGAACTGGATGCTGCCCGCGGCCAGCGCCAGCGTGCGCGGGTCGCCGGCCACGTCGCGCTCGGCCGGGCGCGCATCGAAGACGGTGAACGCTGCCTCGGGCATCAGGCGCGCGCCGTGCAGCGCCAGCGCCAGCCCCACCGGGCCCGCCCCGACGATGGCGATGCGCCACGCCGTGCGGTTCATCGGGACACGGTCACCAGCGAGCTTCGAGCGCCCGCGCGCGACGATCTGCGCAGGGCGGCACCGGCCAGTGGCACGGCCTGACGCAGGGGGAGGGGGAGAAGGGGGGCCCGGACGAAACGCACGCGAAGCCTCGGCGCCGAAGCCTCGATGCTACAAGCGCCGATCGTGCCGGCCCCGCCGCAGCGCGGCCGGGCGGCAGAACGAGACCCGCGGAAGGCCGAGCTCGGACCGGCGCCGCGCTGCCGCGGGTGCACACCCGCGGGAGCGGCAGCGCGGGGCCGCCTCTTGCACTGGCGATCAGCGGCTGGCGACGACGGCAGCGGCGGCCGCACGCTCGCCGGCGGCGGCGACCTGCGCCAGTTGCTCCGCGGTGGGAATCACGGTCGCCTCGCCGTGCGCGATGAGGCCCAGGCGACGCGCTTCGGCCGCTTCGGCCAGCACCTGGGCGCGCGTCACGACCGAGCGCGACGGCGCGACGTAGCTGCCCTCGCCGTCGACGATCTGGCCGGCGGCGCGGGCCTGCAGCGTGGCCTGCACGACTTCGGCGCGGCTCACGTCCGAGGCGAAGGCCTGCGGCAGGAAGTACTCGGGGCCGGCCTCTTGCGCCGCGGCGGTGCCGGCGGCGATCGTGGCGAGGGCGGCGAAGGCGATGGTCTTGAGGTTCATGGCGGTTCCTTGTGGAGTGTGGAGGTGGTCGGAGGTGGATGAGGGATCAACCGTTCGTCGCGGGCTGTGCTTGCTGCCCACGGAGAGAAGTCTGGGCACCCCGGGTCACGCCAGCCGCACAGGCAGATGACAAGTTGGTAATGCGCGCCGGCGCCGCATGCAGCGGCGGGCACTGCGAGGCGCCTCCGCCCGCCGCACCGTGCGGTGCCATTCACGCCCCGCGGCGAATCCCCCACCGTATGATCCGGCGCAGCCTGCGCGTTGCAGGGAAGGAGTGGCACGACATGGCGCTGATGGACTTCATCAAGAAACAGTTCATCGACATCCTGGAGTGGACCGAGGCCGGCGACGGCACGCTCGCGTGGCGCTTCCCGATGGCCGGCAACGAGATCCAGTACGGCGCCTCGCTCACCGTGCGCGAGAGCCAGATGGCGGTGTTCGTCAACGAGGGCCAGGTGGCCGACGTCTTCGGCCCCGGCATGTACAAACTGACGACGCAGACGATCCCCGTCCTCACCTACCTGAAGAACTGGGACAAGCTGTTCCAGAGCCCATTCAAGAGCGACCTGTACTTCTTCAGCACGCGCCAGCAGCTCGATCGCCGCTGGGGCACCACGCAGCCGGTGACGATCCGCGACAAGGACTTCGGCGCCGTGCGGCTGCGCGCCTTCGGCAACTACGCGTACCACATCGCCGAGCCGAAGACCTTCCACAAGGCCGTCAGCGGCACGCGCGACCGCTACACCGTCGACGAGCTCGACGGCCAGCTGCGCGGCCTGATGCTGCAGCACATCAGCGACGCCGTGGCCGAGAGCGGCATCCCGTTCCTCGACCTCGCGGCCAACCTGGTGGAGTTCGCGCAGCGGCTGCAGCAGGCCACCGCGCCCGAGTTCACCGCGCTCGGGTTGAGCCTGGACAAGGTGACGATGCAGAACGTCAGCCTGCCCGAGGAGCTG
>JAHCKS010000223.1 GCA_026125665.1 Rubrivivax sp. | reverse complement strand
GCGGCCGGCGTGCGCGGCGTGCGCTTCAACTTCGTCAAGCGGCTGGTGGACTTCACGCCCAAGGACGAGCTGATGGACATCGCCGGGCGCATCCACCGGCTCGGCTGGCACGTCGTCATCTACTTCGAGGCGGTGGACCTGCCCGAGCTGTGGGACTTCTTCACCGCGCTGCCCACCACCGTCGTCGTCGACCACATGGGCCGGCCCGACGTGGGCAAACCCGTCGACGGGCCCGAGTTCGCGCTGTTCCTGAAGTTCATGCGCGAGCACGGCAACGTCTGGAGCAAGGTGAGCTGCCCCGAGCGCCTGAGCGTGAGCGGCCCGCCGGCGCTGGACGGCGAGCAGGCCGCCTACCGAGACGTCGTGCCGTTCGCCAGGCGCGTGGTGGAGGAGTTCCCCGACCGCGTGCTGTGGGGAACCGACTGGCCGCATCCGAACCTGAAGGGCCACATGCCCGACGACGGCCTGCTGGTGGACTTCATCCCGCTCATCGCGCCGACGCCGGAACTCCAGCGCAAGCTGCTGGTCGACAACCCGATGCGGTTGTACTGGCCCGAAGAAGGGCGCTGACGCGGCGCCGCTTCCGCATCGAGCCGCAAGTACCGAGGAGACCGCGCCGTGCGCTCACGTTCCCGCCTGTCGCTGCCGTCGTTCCTTGCGCTTGTCGCGGCGGCGGCGCTGGCTTCCTGCGCCGCGCCGCATGGGGTGCTGACGCGTGCCGACGCCAAGGCCGGCTGCGAAGCGCTGCAAGGCCACGAGGTCGGCGCGGCGCTGATCAACTGGCCGGGCCAGCGCAGCGGCCATGCGCTGGTGACCAGCGCCACCTACCACTCGCCGAGCGAGCTCAGCGTGGCCGAACGCGGGCCGACGCCGGCCGCCACCATCACGCCGGCGATGCCGGCGCACTGCCGCCTCGTCGGCCGCATCGCGCCGGTGGACCCGAAGGCCGACCCGATCCAGTTCCAGGTCAACCTGCCGGTGCAGTGGAACGGCCGCTCGGTGCAGTTCGGGGGCGGCGGCTTCAACGGCGTGCTCGTCACCGGCCTCGGCCTCGTGCCGGGGGCGCGCTACGACGCACCGGCACCGCTGGCGCAAGGGTACGTGACGGTGGGCACCGACTCGGGCCACCAGAACAAGCCCGGCGTCTCGCCGATGGCCTTCGCCGCCAACGAGGAGATGCTGCTCAACTTCGCCTACCAGTCGTACGCGAAGGTGCGCAACGTCTCGGTGGAGCTGATGAAGCGCGCCTATGGGCGCGCGCCGGAGTACCTGTACTTCGTCGGCAGCAGCGAAGGCGGGCGCGAGGGCCTGACGATGGCCCAGCGCTATCCGGCGGCGTTCAACGGCATCTTCAGCCGCGTGCCGGTGATCCACTGGACCGGCCTGCAGTTCGCCGGTGCCCGCAACGGCATGGCGCTCTTCGGCGAAGGCTGGCTCGGCCCGGCGCAGGTGAAGCTTGTGCACGACGCCGTGCTCGCGGCGTGCGACGCGGCCGACGGCCTGGCCGACCGCATCGTCTCCAACACCGAGGCGTGCCGCCTCGGCTTCAACCCCGCCAGCCTGCAATGCGCCCCGGGCAGCAGCGGCAACCACTGCCTGAACCCGGCGCAGGTGCGCGCCGTGCAGACGCTGCATTCGCCGTTCCGCTTCCCGTTCGCGCTGGCCAACGGCCTCGTCGAGTACCCCGGCTGGGGCATCGGCGGCGAGGACACGCCCGCCAACGGCCCCACCGGCGGCTGGCGCGCCTGGTGGACCGGCAGCGCCGCGCCCACCGTGCCGCCAACGCCGGGCAACGGCATCGCCTGGCTCTACGGCTCGGGCGCGCTGCAGCACTTCTACGCGCGCGACCCGAACGCCGACCCGCGCCGCATCACGCCCGAGGCCTTCGCCGAGTGGACGAAGGTGATCTCGTCGATCATGGACTCCACCAGCCCCGACCTCGGCGGCTTCCACGCCCGCGGCCACAAGCTCATCGTGCTCGAGCACATGAGCGACTACGCGCAGAGCCCCTACGCCGGCCTGCAGTACGGCGACGCGGTGAAGCGCCACATGGGCCCGGGCCGCGCCAACGAGTTCATGCGCGTCTACGCCGCGCCCGGCGTCGACCACGTCGGCACCGGCGCGCCGGCGCTCGTGGACATGCTGGGCGCGCTGCGCACGTGGGTCGAGCGGCAGGAGGCGCCGATTCGCCTGGAACTCGCCGAACAGGAAGCGAAGCCGCCGTTCAAGGTGCTGCGCACGCGCCCGCTGTGCGAGTGGCCGAAGTGGCCGCGCTACAAGGGCGGCGACGCCAGCGCCGCAGCCAGCTTCGAGTGCGTGAATCCCTGACGAGACGCGACACCACCGCGAGACCAACCGCGAGACCACCGCCATGGCCCTCGACAAGCCCTACGCCGACGTCCCCGGCACCACCATCTTCGACGCCGACCAGAGCCGCAAGGGCTACTGGCTGAACCAGTTCTGCATGAGCCTGATGAAGGCCGAGAACCGGCAGCGTTTCCTGGCCGACCAGCGCAAGTACCTCGACGAGTGGCCGATGACCGAGGCGCAGAAGGCCGCCGTGCTGGCGCGCGACCTCAACCGCTGCATCGCCGAGGGCGGCAACATCTACTTCCTGGCCAAGCTGGGCGCCACGCACGGCAAGAGCTTCCAGCAGATGGCCGGCAGCATGACCGGCATGACCGAAGAGGAGTACCGCGACATGATGGTCGGCGGTGGCCGTTCGGTCGAAGGCAACCGCCACCTCGGCGAGGACGGCAGCGCGCAGCCGCACCGCCAGCCGCAGGGCCATGCCGCCAAGCCCGGCTTCTGAGCCGGCTCTCCGCACAACGCACCTCGTCATGGCCAAGATCACCGCCTCCGTCTACACCAGCCACGTGCCGGCCATCGGCGCCGCGCTCGACCTCGGCAAGACCGCCGAGCCGTACTGGCAGAAGGTCTTCTCGGGCTACGAGTTCTCGAAGAAGTGGCTGAAGGAGAACACGCCCGACGTGATCTTCCTCGTCTACAACGACCACGCCACCGCCTTCAGCCTGGAGATCATCCCCACCTTCGCCATCGGCACCGCCGCCGAGTACGCCATCGCCGACGAAGGCTGGGGCCCGCGCCCGGTGCCCAAGGTCATCGGCCACCCGGCGCTGGCGAGCCACATCGCGCAAAGCGTCATCCAGGACGACTTCGACCTCACCATCGTCAACAGGATGGACGTCGACCACGGCCTGACGGTGCCACTCAGCCTGATGTGCGGCGCGCTCGACCCGCAGAAGGACGCCTGGCCCTGCCCGGTGATCCCCTTCGCGGTGAACGTGGTGCAGTACCCGGTGCCGAGCGGCCGCCGCTGCTTCCAGCTCGGCCAGGCCATCCGCCGGGCCGTCGAGAGCTACGACGAGCCATTGCGCGTGCAGATCTGGGGCACCGGCGGCATGAGCCACCAGCTGCAGGGGCCGCGCGCCGGCCTCATCAACGCCGAGTGGGACAACCGCTTCCTCGACCGCATGATCGCCGAGCCGGCGAAGCTCGCCGAGGTGCCGCACATCGAATACGTGCGCGAGGCCGGCAGCGAGGGCATCGAGCTCGTGATGTGGCTCATCGCGCGCGGCGCGATGAGCGACGTGGCCGGCAGCGGCAAGCCGCCGCGCGTGGCGCACCGCTTCTATCACGTGCCGGCGTCGAACACGGCCGTGGGCCACCTGATCCTGGAGAACGCATCGTGAGCAAGACCCTCAAGGCCGCGCTGGCCGGCGCCGGCGCCTTCGGCATCAAGCACCTCGACGCCATCAGCAACATCCCCGGCGTCGAGGTCGTCAGCGTCATGAGCCGCGAGCTCGGCAAGACGAAGGAGGTGGCGGCGAAGTACGGCATCGCGCAGGCCACCGACAGCTTCGACGACATCCTCGCCAACAAGGAGGTGCAGGCCGTCATCCTGTGCACGCCCACGCAGCTGCACGCCGCGCAGGCGGTGGCCTGCATGAAGGCCGGCAAGCACGTGCAGGCGGAGATCCCGCTTGCCGACAGCCTGCGCGACGCCTACCGCGTGCTGCAGATGCAGGAGAACACCGGGCTCGTGGCGATGTGCGGCCACACGCGCCGCTTCAACCCCAGCCACCAGTGGGTGAGGAAGCGCATCCTCGCCGGCGAGTTCAGCATCCAGCAGATGGACGTGCAGACCTACTTCTTCCGGCGCACGAACATGAACGCGCTCGGCCAGCCGCGCAGCTGGACCGACCACCTGCTGTGGCACCACGC
>JAHCKS010000222.1 GCA_026125665.1 Rubrivivax sp. | reverse complement strand
GACGGCGCGCACTCTACGTCAGCGAGGCGGTGACGACGCGCTTCGTCGACATGACCGAGGACGAGAGCCGGCCCTTGCTGCGCTTCCTCTTCGAGCACTCGGTGCAGCCGCAGTTCACGTACCGGCACCACTGGCATGTCGACGATGTCGTCATGTGGGACAACCGCTGCGCCATGCATCTGGCGCTTGCCGACTTCGACCCGCGGCAGATCCGCACGATGCTGCGCACGTCGGTCGTCGGGCCGGTGACGGGGCACTTCGTCGACGCCGCTGCCGGCGCCGCCCGCGAAGGCGCTGCCGAGTTGGTCGACGGCCTGAGCCCGGCGGGGCCCGCCGCCCGCCTGCGATCGAGCATCACGAGAGGGAACACACGATGAAGACGCCCCAGTTCATCCTGCGCGCCACGGCAGGCGCCCTGGCGCTCGTGCTGGCGCTGTCCGCGCGCGGGCAAGGCTTCCCCGAGCGACCGATCCGCATCGTCTCGCCCTTCGCCGCGGGATCGAGCACCGACGTGATCGCGCGCATCATCGGCCAGAAGCTCCAGGAGAACACCGGGCAGCCGGTGATCGTCGATACGCGGCCCGGCGCGAACGGCACGATCGCGGTGGACGCCGTCGCCAAGTCGCCGCCCGACGGCTACACCATCGTGCTGGCGTCCAACGGCACGCACGGCATCGCGGTCAGCATGTTCAGCAAGCTGCCTTACGACCCGGTGCGCGACTTCGACCCGATCATGCACGTCGGTCGCGTGTCCTACGTGCTGCTGGTCTCGGCCACGGGGCCGCATGCGTCTCTGAAGGACCTCGTCGCCGCGGCCAAGGCCAATCCCGGCAAGCTGTCGATCTCGTATGCGGCCAGCGTCGCGCAGCTCACCGGCGAGCTGTTCAAGGCGACCGCCGCGATCCAGATGACGTCGGTGCCGTACAAGACGCCGGTCAACGCCTTTACCGACGTGGCCGGTGGCCAGGTCGATGCGCACTTCGAGCCCCTGCCTTCCGGCTTGCCGATGATCAAGGCCGGGCGCCTCAAGGGCCTGGCGGTGACGTCGGCAACACGAAGCGCACTCTCTCCGGACATCCCCACGATCGCCGAATCGGGCTATGCCGGCTTCGAGTCGGGCGCATGGATCGCCTTCTTCGCACCGGCGGGAACGCCCAAGGACCGGTTGGCGAAGCTGCACGCCGAGATCCTGCGCGCCATGCAGAACACCGAGGTGCGCGAGCGGCTGGCCCAGGTCGGCATGGAGCCGGCGACGAGCACGCCGGAGGAACTGCGCGACATGGTCGCGCGCGAGATCGCCAAGTGGGCACGCGTGTACAAGGAAGCGAACCTGCCGCAGCAGAACTGAAGGCGGCACGCCGGATCCTCACTCGATCTTCAGCCCTGCCTGCTTGATGACCTTGCCCCACTTGGCCATCTCGGTGCGGAACAGCTCGGCCACCTGCGGCGCGGTCAGCGGCAGCGGCTCCAGACCGCCGGCGAGCATCTTCTCCTTCACGTCGGGCAGCTCGATGATGCGCAGCACCTCGTCCTGCATCTTGGTCACGATCTCCTTCGGCACGCCCGCCGGCATGACGATCGCCAGCCACGAATAGCCCTCGAAGCCGGGCACGCCGGCTTCGGCCATCGTCGGCAGTTCGGGCAGCAGCTGCGAGCGCTTCGTCGAGCCCACCGCGAGCCCGCGCACGCGCCCGGACTTCATCTGCACGACGGCGGTGATCGTCGGCGATGACGCGACTCCGGGGCTTGCGCCGAAGGGCGAGGAAGATCTGGCGCGCGCTCAGGCGGCCGCGCGCACCGTCGACTGCTCGCTGTACAGGCGCCCGCACGGCGTGCCGAGGATCGTGATGCGATGCATGAGCCGCGGCTGGCCCGGCGCGTAGTCGGCGGGCGCCATGTGCATCGCGCAGCGGTTGTCCCACATCAGCAGGTCGCCCGGACGCCACTCGTGGCGGTAGGTGAACTCGGGCTGCACCGAGCGCCGCCACAGGAACTTGAGCAGGCCCGCGCTCTCCTCCTCGGTCATGCCGACGAAGCGGAAGGTCAGCGCCTCGCTGACGTACAGCGCCTTGCGTCCCGTCTCGCCGTGCACGCGAACCACCGGCTGCGCCACCGCCGGGTTGATGCGGTGCATCTCGGCGCGCTGCTCGGCGTTGCGCGAGCGGAACGGCGCGTAGTCGCGGATGTCGTGTACCGCCTCGAGGCCGTCGAGCAGCTTCTTCAGCCCGTCGGACAGCGAGTCGTAGGCACTGTACATGTTGGTGAACAGCGTGTTGCCGCCGACCTCGGGGATCTCCTTGCAGTACAGCGCGCTGGCCATCGTCGGATGGGTCGTGAACGAATGGTCCGAGTGCCACAGCCGCCCGGTGTCCTTGGTCTCCGACGGTTTGCCGTTCACCAGCTTGTTGGTGATGAGAAAGATCTCGGGCACGCCCTCCAGGCGGTAGAAGGGCAGGCTCTTGTGGTCGTCGAGCGGGCCGAAGTGGCGCCCGAAGGCAACCTGCTGCTGCGGCGTGATGTCCTGGTCGCGGATGACGACGACCAGGTTGTCGAGCCAGATGCGCCGCACTTCGGCGGCGGCCGCCGCGTCCATCGGCCGGCGCAGGTCCAGCCCGGTGATCTCCGCGCCGAGCGCGAACGACAGCTTGCGAACTCCGAGTGCCATGATGTGTTCTCCGCGTTGCGTTCAGTTCACTTTCGGGATGTTGGCCAGCTTGATGGTGCGGCCCCACTTGGCCGGCGCGTCCTTGCCCTCTTCGGTCAGCGCCTGCGGCGTCTTGGTCATCGCGTCCATGCCGACCTGTGCGAGCTTGGCGCGCACCGCTTCGATCTGCACGATGCGGCTGATTTCCTGGTGCAGCCGGGCGATGATCGGCGCCGGTGTCCCCGCCGGGGCGTAGACCACCGCCTCGACACTGGTGTCGATCCCGGCGTAGCCCGACTCGATCACGGTCGGCACGTCGGGCAGCGCCGCCGAACGCTGGCTCGCCGAGACGGCGATCGCCTTCACGCGCCCGGCCTTGATCTGCCCGATCGACGAAGGCACCGGCTCGACCATGGCCGAGAGCTGGCCGCTGGCCAGATCGACGAACGCGGCGGCGCCGTCCCTGTAGGGGATCGAGCGCACGTCGATGCCGGCCGCCTGCTTGAGCCACTCGACCGTGAGCTGCGCGGTCAGCGACTTGTAGCCCAGCGTGTACTTCGACGGTGACGCCTTGGCCAGCGCGACGAACTCCTGAAGCGTCTTCACCGGCAGGTCGTTGCCCGAGATCAGCACGAAGTCGGTGTTGCCGATCTTGGCCACCGGCACCAGGTCCTTCGTCGGGTCGAACGGCATCTGCGTGTACAGGCTGATGCTCGAGAACATGCTGCTGGGCGTGAACAGGAGCAGCGTGTAGCCGTCGGGCGGCGCCTTGGCGACCACGCCGCTGCCGAGCAGCCCGCTGGCGCCGGGCTTGTTCTCGACGATCACCTGCTTGCCGAAGACCTCGGCCAGCTGCTCGCCGACGATGCGCGCGGTGATGTCGAGCGTGGCGCCGGCAGCGAACGGCGCCACCAGGCGGATCGGGCGGTTTGGATAGTCCTGTTGGGCGCCCGACGGGCCGGCGAGGGCCAGTGCGGCGAACAGCGAGCACAGAAAGATGCGAACCATGGTGTCTCCTTTGCGTCTTCTTGCGTCTTCTTGTTGGCCGGCGGGGCGACGCATGGCGCCGCCACCGCGACTCACTGCCTGTAGCCGGGGTCGTCGCGCTCGAGCTTGCGCAGCAGCGCCTTCCATTCGCGTGCGCCTTCGGGCGACAGGCCGCCCTTGGAGTAGATGCGCTTGCCCGTCTCGATGGTGCCCTGCACCACCGCCGGCGGCAGCGCGCGCAGCTTGCCGCCTCCCGACTGCGCCGCGATCTGCATCTCGCAGGCCTTCTCGAGCCGGTACATCGTGACGAACGCTTCGGCGACGGTGCGTCCTGCGGTCAGCGTGCCGTGGTTGCGCAGGATCATGATGCGCTTGTCGCCGAGGTCGGCGAGCAGGCGGGCCCGCTCTTCCATGTCGAGGGCCACGCCCTCGTAGTCGTGGTAGGTGACCTGGTCGTAGATCAGCAGCGCATTCTGCGTGATCGGCAGCAGGCCTTCGTCCTGCGTCGCCACCGCACCGCCGTCGCGCGTGTGCAGGTGGATCACGCAATCGAGGTCGGGGCGCGCGGCATGGATGCAGCCGTGGATCACGAAGCCCGCAGGGTTGACGATGTACTCGGTGTCGCTGAGCAGCTTGCCGTGCTGGTCGACCTTG
>JAHCKS010000221.1 GCA_026125665.1 Rubrivivax sp. | reverse complement strand
AGCTCGGGGAACAGCCGCATCATCATCTTGCGGTTCTCGAGCATGTAGCTCACGCCGCTGGGCACGCGCAGGTTGTCCTCCAGCACGTAGTAGCTGCCGCTGCCGTCGGCCGCGCCGGCGCGCACGATGTCGACGCCGGCGACGTGCGAGTACACGTCGCCCGGCACGTTCACGCCCATCATCTCGGGGCGGAACTGGGCGTTCTTCAGCACCATCCCGGCCGGCACGACGCCGGCCTTCAGGATCTCCTGGTCGTGGTAGACGTCCTTGACGAAGCGCTGCAGCGCGTTGACGCGCTGGTACAGGCCCGCCTCGAGCTCGCTCCACTCGTGGCGCGGGATGACGCGCGGGATCAGGTCGAAGGGAATGAGCCGCTCGGTGCCAGCGCCATCCTCGTCCTTCGCGCCGTAGACGGCGAAGGTGATGCCGACGCGGCGGAAGATCATCTCCGCCTCGTCGCGCCGGCTCTTCATCACGTCGCGCGGCTGGCGCGCCAGCCATTGCTGGTAGGTGCGGTAGTGCGCCCGCGTGTTGTCGGGCGACGGCACGTCCGCACTGGCCGCCGGCGTGCGCGGTGCCTGCCGCAGCATCTCGTCGAAGGGGTGCTTCATGGGTTCGGTTCCTTCTGCCGCTGGTCAGGCCGAGTGCAACGAACGTGCCACCGCCGGGGCCGGCGGCTCGACGACGCGCGTCGCCACGGCCACCGCCAGCTCGTGCCGGCCGCCGCCGCGGATGACGCCGCGCAGCGGCGTCACGTCGCCGAAGTCGCGCCCGATGGCCACGCGCACATGGCCGGTCTCGGGCACCACGTCGTTGGTCGGGTCGAGCGACAGCCAGCCGCCGGGCACGCCGGGCGTGCGCGGGCACCACACCTGCACCCAGGCGTGCGAGGCGTCGGCGCCGACGAGGGGTACGCCGCTGCCCGGCTGCTGCGTCAGCAGGTAGCCGCTGACGTAGCGCGCCGGCAGGCCCAGCATGCGCAGGCCGCCGATCATCAGATGCGCGAAGTCCTGGCACACGCCGTGTCGGTGCGCGAACACCTCCGCCAGCGGCGTGTCGACCTCGGTGCTGCGGCTGTCGTAGCGGAACTCCTCGTGCAGGCGGCGCATCAGGTGCAGCGCGCCCACGGCCACCGGCGTGCCCGCGGCAAACGAGCCGAGGGCCCAGGTGCGCAGCTCCGGCAGCGAGGGCACGAAAGGCGACGAAGGCACGAACTCGACCGCTGGCTCGAAGCGAGCCCCGGCCACATAGCGCAGGCCCGCGGCCAGCACCTCCCACGGCGGGCTGGCCGCCGCATCGAGCGCCGTGAAGCGGGCGGCCACGCGCACGAGGCTCGTCGCGCACACGCGCAGCGTGCGGTGCGGCTGCGCGAGGCTGAAGTGGGTCTGCGCGTTGCCCAGCGCGTCGCGGCTGTCGCGGCGGAAGGCCGGCGGTGGGTCGACGTCCAGCGTCCACGCCAGCAGCTGCTGGTGCTCGTCGGCGAGCGGCTGCAGGTGCGCCAGGTGCTGCGCCACCGACACCGGCGTTTCGTAGGTGTAGACGGTGTCGTGCCGCACCTCGAGCACCACGGCGCCCGGGGGCGGCGCACCGGCAGGCGAGCCGGGGCTGCCGTTCGCGCTGGTGTCGGTGTCGCCCATCGTCTTCACACCCTTCGGTCCTGGCCATGCGCCAGGTTGAAGAAACGCTCGCCCACCTCGTTGGCCAGCGCCCCGCCGGCCTCGGCGAGCCCGGTGCTGAGCTGCGCGAGCCGCCTGGCGATCCCGCGCTCGTCCAGCCCGCGCAGGTCCTCCAGCACCAGGCCGGCGCCGCTTGCCGGCAGCAGCGCCAGCAACGAAGGCGCGTCGCCGGGCTGTGGCGGGAGCTTGCCGAGCTCGGTGCGCAGCCGGCGCAGCGCGCCTGCAAGGCTGCGCGGGTTGGTGTCGTCCAGGACCAGCAGCTCGGTCAGCGGCAGCAGGTCTTCGTGCCGCTGATAGCGGGCACGGAAGGTGATGAGGCTGTCGGCGAGGTCGAGCAGCAGCTCGACGCCCGCGGCCCGGCCGAGCGCCTCGGCCTCGAGGAAGGCCTGCCAGCGCACGGCCAGGCCGATCAGCCGCTCGGCGAGGCGGCCGACGGTCAGCAGCCGCCAGCCGTGGTCGCGCGTCATGCGGTCGGTCTGCGCACCGGTCACCGCGGCCAGGTGCAGCGCCAGGCGGTCCAGCGCGCCCAGCACCTGGCCCCGCGTGGGCAGGTCGTGCGGCGGCACCGCGCGCACGCCCTCGCCGAAGGCCTGCCGCAGGTGCCGGATGAGCCCCCAGTGCTCGCTCGACAGGCGCTCGCGCAGTGCCAGCGAGGCCTGCTCCAGCGCCCGCAGGTTGAACGCGACGCTGCAGGCCCCGCCGGCGGCGTCGGCGTCGCCGATGGCCGCGAGCACGGCCCGCTCGAACAGGTGTGGCGCCCGTTCCAGCCCCGGCACGCCGAAGGGCGCCAGACCCGTGCGCACGGCCAGGTCGGTGAGCGCGCGCATCTCGGGCGCCGCGGCGTCGCTGTCGGCGTCGATCAGCGCGAGCGCGGCGCGCGCCAGCCGCACGAGCTGCTCGGTGCGCTCGGTGTAGCGGCCGAGCCAGAACAGGTTCTCGCCGGTCCGGCTGGACACCGGCCGGCGCCGCGCCGCGAGGTCGTCCACCGTGAGGGGCGCGGGCAGCATCGAGAAGGTGTCCACCGGCCCGTCGGTGAGCACCCACGTGTCGATGCTGGCGCCGCCGCGCTGCATCGAGATGCTCTCGCCGCCGGTCTGCGGGTTGCGGCCGGCGACGCGTGTCATGCCTCCGGGCAGCACGTGCCAGCGGCCGGCGCCGTCGGCGATGGCGTACACGCGCACCACGGCTGGGCGCAGCTGCACCGTGCCGGCACCCCAGGTGGGCGCGTGCGAAAGGCGCAGCCGCGCCTGCAGCGTGCAGGCCTCGGGGTCGGCGTCGATCGCCGCTGCGTCGGCGGCGGGCAGCACGCGCGAGGTGCGCACGCCGCTCGGGTAGGTGCTGCGCACGACGAGCTCGGACAGGCGCGTGCGCGCGTCGGCCCACGCCGCGGCCTCGCCGCACCACCAGCTCGGCAACGACGGCAGCGCCAGCGGCTCGCCGAGCAGGCGCCGGGCGATGGCCGGCAGGAAGCCCAGCAGCGCCGGCGTCTCCAGCACCGCGCTGCCCAGCGCGTTGGCCATCACCACCGTGCCGGCGCGCAGCGCCTGCAGCAGCCCGGGCACGCCCAGTGCCGAGTCGGGCCTGAGCTCGAGCGGATCGCACCACTCGTCGTCGACGCGGCGCAGCACGCCGTGCACGCGCTCCAGGCCCTCGACGGTCTTCAGGAACAGGTGCTCGCCGCGCACGGTGAGGTCGCCACCTTCCACCAGCGGCAGGCCGAGGTAGCGCGCGAGGTAGGCGTGCTCGAAGTACGTCTCGCTGTAGGGGCCCGGCGTCAGCAGCACGGTGCGCGGCTGCCCGGCGCCGCCCGGCGTCAGCGCCGCGGCGCGGCGCTCGACGCTGTCCAGCAGCGCGCGGTAGCTGCTGGCGATGTGCTGCACGCGCAGCTCGCGGAAGGCCTCGGGGAACTGGCGCGAGATGACGAGCCGGTTGTGCAGCACGTAGCCGAGCCCCGACGGCGACTGCGTGCGCTGCGCCAGCACGCACCAGCGGCCGTGCGTGTCGCGCCCGACGTCGAAGGCGACGATGAACAGGCGCTGCCCGCCGGGGGGCGCGGCGTCCAGCGCCGGGCGCAGCCAGCCGGGGTGGCGCCACAGCAGCGTGGGCGGCAGCAGCCCCTCGTGCAGCAGGCGCTGCGGGCCCTGCAGGTCGGCGAGCATCGCCTCCAGCAGCGCCGCACGCTGCGCGGCGCCGACCTCGATGAGGGCCCAGTCGGCCGGCCCGATGAGGTGCGGCAGCAGCTCCAGCGACCACGGGCGGGCCGAGGTGCCGCCGGCTGCACCGGGCGCGGCCGCGCGGCCGTCGACGAAGACGTTGTGCGTGACACCGTCGCGCTGCAGTTGTTGCGCCACCTGGGCGACGCGGCGGTCGAGCTCGGCCCGCGCCTCGGGCGTGGCGGCCATCTCGGGCACCGCGGCGACAAACCGTTGCCAGGCCGGGCGCAGGCGGCCGGCGGCGTCGTGCAGCTCGTTCCAGAAGGCACCGGCCAGGGCCTGCGCGTCGAGCACGCTCGTCGGCGTGGCAGCTCGAGGCGGGGCCTGCGCGGCCCCGTGGCCAGCCGGGCCCGGGGCGGGGCCGGGGCCGATGGCCCCCGGCGAAGGTTCAGGCAGCGTCGTCACGGCCCTTCGATGATGCTCGAGCCGGCCGCCGCAGGTCGAGCGTGAACGGCAGCTCCAGGCTGGCTGCCGCCGGTTGCACGTCGATGCGCCCGGGCGTGTGCCCGAAA
>JAHCKS010000023.1 GCA_026125665.1 Rubrivivax sp. | reverse complement strand
CGGCGCCGGCGAGGTCCCTGCCGGCGGCGCCACCTCCGTGCGCCGCGGCGCACGCCGCGCTGCCAGCTCGCGCTCGACCTGCTCGGCGCTCTCGCCGGGCGCGCGCAGCAGGGCCAGCGCCGCGCCCACCGGCAGCCGCATGCCGGGCTGGGCGAGCAGTTCGTGCACGGTGCCCTCGTCCCAGCACTCGACGTCGATCGCCGCCTTCGTCGTGTCGACCACGGCGACGACCTGGCCCTTCTTCAGCACGTCGCCGGGCCGCACGCGCCACTCGACGAGCGTGCCCTCGTCCATGTCGGAGCCGAGCGAGGGCAGCCGGAATTCGATCACCGCACGCTCGTCGGCAACGGCGCGACGCCGCTCACTGCGGATGCCGCAGCGCGCGCGCCGCGGCCACGATCTTCGGCGGCAGCGGCAGCGCCGCCTCCTCCATGTGCTTGGCGTAGGGCATCGGCACCTCCTCGCTGCACACACGCGCCGGCGGCGCGTCGAGGTCGTAGAAGCCCTCCTCGGCGGCCCGGGCCATGACCTCGCCGGCCAGGCTGCCGCTCTTCCAGCCCTCGTCGACGACGAGCAGACGGTGCGTGCGGCGCAGCGAAGCGAGCACGGTGGCCATGTCCAGCGGCCGCAGCACGCGCAAATCGATGACCTCGGCGCCGATGCCTTCGGCGGCAAGCGTGTCGGCCGCCGCCAGCGCGCGCGGCAGGCTGCCGCCGTAGGTGACGATGGTCAGGTCGGCGCCGGCGCGCCGCACCGCGGCGCGGCGCAGGTCGACCGCAGGCGCCGGCTCGGCGAGCTCGCCCTCGAGGTTGTAGAGCTGCGCGTGCTCGAAGATGACCACCGGGTCGGGGTCCTGCAGCGCCGGCCAGAGCATGCCGCGTGCGTCTTCGAGCGTCGCCGGCGCCAGCACCGTGAGGCCGGGCACGTGTGCGTACCAGTTCTCCAGGCTGTGCGAGTGCTGCGCCGCGAGCTGCCGCCCGGCGCCGGTGGCCATGCGGATGACCACCGGCACGCCGAACTGGCCGCCGGACATGTGCCTGAGCGCCGCCGCGGTGTTGACGATGGCGTCCAGCGCCAGCAGGCTGAAGTTGACCGTCATGATCTCGACGATCGGCCTCATGCCGCCGATCGCCGCGCCAATGCCGGCGCCGACGAAGCCGAGCTCCGACAGCGGCGTGTCGCGTACGCGCGCCTCGCCGAACTCCTCCAGCAGCCCCTTGGTCACGGCGTAGCTGCCGCCGTAGCGGCCGACGTCCTCGCCGAGGATGAACACGCGCGGGTCGCGCTGCAGCGCCTCGCGGTGCGCGGCGCGCAGCGCTTCGCGGTAGGTGGTGGCCATCGCCCGCTGCTCCTGCTCAGCTTGCAGCCGCGCTGACGCCACGCGCGAGGTCGGACACCGCCTCCCACGTGCCGGCCTCGGCGAAAGCGACCGCCTCGTCGACCTCGGCCGTCGCCGCTGCGTCCAGGCGCTGGAAGTCGGCCTCGGTCATCAGGCCGCTCGCCTTCAGCTTGTCGGTGAAGGTGTGGATCGGCCCGTGCGCCTTCCAGCGCTCGACCTCGGCCTTGTGGCGGTAGAGCTCGGGGTCGAACATCGAGTGCGCGCGGAAGCGGTAGGTGTGCAGCTCGAGGAAGAACGGCGCACGCGTCTCGCGCACGCGTGCCAGCGCCTGGCGCGCCGCGTCGTGCACGGCGAGCACGTTCATGCCGTTGACCTGCACGCCGGCCATGCCGTAGCCGGCGAGCTTCTTCGTGAGGTCGATCTGCGCTTCGCTGCGCGAGAGCGCCGTGCCCATCGCGTAGAGGTTGTTCTCGCAGACGAAGAGCACCGGCAGCCGCCACAGCGCGGCGAGGTTCATCGACTCGTGGAACGCACCCTCGGCCACCGCGCCTTCGCCGAAGAAGCAGGCGGTGACGGCGCCTGGGCGCGGCAGCATCGTGTCGGCCAGCGCCAGGCCCACCGCGAGCGGCAGCCCGCCGCCGACGATGGCGTTGCCGCCGTAGAAGCGCGTGGCGCGGTCGAACAGGTGCATCGAGCCGCCGCGGCCGCGCGAGCAGCCCTCCTGCTTGCCGAACATCTCGGCCATGATCGCCTTCATCGACACGCCGCGCAGCAGCGCATGGCCGTGCTCGCGGTAGGTGGCCACCACGTTGTCCTCGGGCGCGAGGTTGGGCAGCACGCCGGCGGCCACGGCCTCCTCGCCGATGACCAGGTGCAGGAAGCCGCGGATCTTCGTCTCGCCGTAGAGCTGCGCGCAGCGCTCCTCCATGCGGCGCACGCGCAGCATGTCGCTGACACGCGCCAGGCAGAACTCGCGCCCGTGCACGGCCGGGTCGATGGCGTAGCGCTGCAGCGCCTCGGCGTGTGCGGAGGCGGCCTCCGCGGCGCGGGTCGGAGCGAAGTCGGTCATGGCGTGCGGCGTGGCGAGGGGCTCGGCGCGCGTCAGCTGCCGGTCTCGATCGTGGAGGTGTCGCCCTCGGGCAGGCCGAGCTCGCGCGCCTTCAGCAGCCGCCGCATGATCTTGCCGCTGCGCGTGTGCGGCAGCGCCGGCACGAAGGCGATCTCCTTCGGCGCCACTGCCGCACCCAGGCGCTTGCGCGCATGCGCCATCAGCTCACGCTGCAGCGCGTCGCCCGGCTCGAAGCCCGGGCGCAACGCGACGAAGGCCTTCACCACCTCGCCGAGCAGCGGGTCGGGCTTGCCGATGACGCCGGCCTCGACCACTGCCGGGTGCTCCATCAGCGCGCTCTCGACCTCGAACGGCCCGATCAGGTGGCCGGCCGACTTGATGACGTCGTCGGCCCGGCCGACGAACCAGAAAGCCCCTTCGGCGTCGCGCCGCACGACGTCGCCGGTGAGGTACCAGTCGCCGGCGAAGCACTTGCGGTAGCGCTCGTCCTCGTTGAGGTAGCCGCGGAACATCGACGGCCAGCCGCGCTTGAGCGCCAGCTCGCCCTGCTCGCCGGGCTCGTCGATCAGCCGGATGCCGCCGCCGGCCAGCCGCTCGACGACGGCGGCCTCGATGCCGGGCAGCGGCCGCCCCATCGAACCGGGCTGGATATCGAAGGCCGGCGCGTTGGCGACCATGATGCCGCCGGTCTCGGTCTGCCACCAGTTGTCGTGGATCGGCAGGCCGAGCGCCTCGACGCCCCAGGTCACCGCCTCGGGGTTGAGCGGCTCGCCGACGCTGGCCACGAAGCGCAGCTTCGGATGCGGGAAGCGGCGCGCGAGCTCGCTGCCGGCCTTCATCAGCATGCGGATCGCGGTGGGCGCCGTGTACCACACGCTCACGTTGCGCTCGGCGAGGATGCGGTACCAGCGCTCGGGGTCGAACTCGGCCTCGTCGACGATCATCGTCACGCCGTGCAGCAGCGGCGCGATGACGCCGTAGGACATGCCGGTCACCCAGCCGGGGTCGGCGGTGCACCAGAAGATGTCCTCGGCGTGCAGGTCGAGCGCATAGAGGCCCGTGGCGTAGTGCGTCACCACCGCCTCGTGCACGTGCACCGCGCCTTTCGGGCGGCCGGTGGTGCCGCTGGTGAAATGCAGCAGCGCCATCTCGTCGGGGCGCGTCGGGGCGCACTCGAAGTCGTCGCTCGCGTCGCGCAGCAGCGCGCCGAGGTCGTGCGTGCCGGCCGGCAGCGGGCCGCTGCCGTCGTCGATCAGCAGCACGTGCGCGAGCGTCGGGATCTGCGCCAGCACCGGCGCCACCTTGCGCGCGAAGAGGCCGCTCGTCGTGACCAGCGCACGCGCCTGCCCGAGGCTCATGCGCGTGGCGATCGGCTCCGGCCCGAAGGCCGAGAAGAGCGGCGAGACGACGACGCCGGCCTTCAGCGCGCCGAGGATGGCGACGTACAGCTCGGGCAGCCGCGGCGCCAGCACGAAGAGGCGCTCGCCGCGCACCAGGCCGAGCCGCGTCACGGCATCGGCGAAGCGGTTCGCCTGCCGGCGCAACCCGTCGTAGGTGAAGCGCCGTTCGTCGCCGTCCTCACCCAGCCAGTGCAGCGCGAGGTGCGCGCCGCGGCCTTCACGCACCGGTCGATCGAGCGCCTCGAAGGCGATGTTGAGGCCCCCGCCGGGCAGGCCGGCCAGGCGCGCGCGCATGGCCGCCCACGAGAAGGCGCCGCCCGCGGTTTCGTCGGCGCACCAATGCGGGCGCACGGCCAGCGACGCCGCTTCCTTGCGGATGCGTGGCGCGGCCATGAGGGCAGACGCCGTCGCAGCCTCGGGGTGGGTTCGCGTGGTCATGGCCGTGCCGAAGGGGTTCGACGAGGCGGCATCATTCGCCACGCCGGTACCCCGCCGCGTTGACATGGCTCAACGGACCTGCGTGGCCGGGCGCGTTCGCGCGCCCGCGACTCATCCACTCACCGCTCCTCCAGGCCGGCCCAGGGGTCTTCCGCGGCGCTGCCCGTGCTCCACGCCACCAGCCCGTGCCGGCGAGCCCAGGCCTTGGCACCGGCGATCGCGATGCGGATCGCGCGGCCTTCGTCCATGCCCTCGGCGAGCAGCGCGTTGGCGATGTCGATCGCCTTCGTGCGCACGACCGGTGCGAGGCGGCGCATCGACACCGGGTAGCGCCACTCGTCCCACGGCATGGCGATCTCCGCCGGCGATGCCGCCGGGCTCACCCGGCGCCGCGCGGCGCCACGTGCGCGTCGCCGCCAGCGCGGGCATAGTGGGCACGGCACTCGCCCTCGCGCCCGCGCACGATGCGCCGCCCGGCGAGCGGGCCGTGCAGCGCGGTGACCACCGTGCACTGCTGTTCGTGGTGCGCCGAGTCCTCGGCATAGATCACCACCCAGTCGTGCACGCGGTCGAGCTCGTGCGCCCGCGCCGTGTTCGAGTACAGGGCCGTGAAGCCCCACTCGCCACTGCGCGTGTGCAGCACCGGCAGCCAGGCCTTGCCCTCGGGGTTGAAGCGGCGTGGCGCGATCTTCGGCAGGCGGTCGGCTGCCGCCGACTCGCGGTACTGGCGGTCCACGTCGAGCAGCAGCGGCACCGGTGGGGCATCGCCCGCGTCGCTGCCCGGTGCCTCGCTGCCAGGTGCCTCGCTGCCAGGTGCCGCGCCCAGGGCGCGTCCGCGCCGCAGCGCACGGGCGCGGTCCAGCATCTGCGTCAGCGCGGCGCGGATGGCCGCGGCGCGGCGCGCGCCGATGTGCGGCAGCTGCGCGAGGCGGCCGTCGTGCGCCGCGGCCTCAAGCGCTTCGAGCGTCTCCACGCCGAGCTCGTCGTGCAGCCGCAAGGCCAGCTGCGAGCCGACGCCGGGGATGGTGCGGAACAACGCCTCCGGGCCGGCCGCACCGCGCAGCCGATCGAGGCGGGCCCAGCGGCCGGTCTGCACGATCTCGGCGATCGCCGCGGCGATGCCCGGCCCGATGGCCGGCAACGCGTCGAGCCCGGCCAGACCTTCACGCGCGAAGACCTCGCGCACGTCGACGTGCAGCGCCGCCACGTTGTCGGCCGCGCGGCGGTAGGCGGCGACGCGGAACGGGTTGTCCTCGCCTTGCGCCTCCAGCAGCGTGGCCATCTCGCGCAGCAGGTCGGCGACTGCCGCGTTGGCGCGCGCGGGCTGGCTCGTCGCCGGGGCGTCGGCCATCGACGTTCAGCCCTCGCTATTGGAGGCCCGCACGGGTCCCCCGGCGTGAAACCCGATTGCGCAGGGATCTTCGTGCATCGCCGCTTTCCCTTCTCTCCGAGGGGCACTGTGCTCGGGCATGGCGACGCCGCGGTTGCGCGGCGTCAATGCCCGTGCGCCGGAGGGCGGCCCATCGGCCACACGGCCTCGGTGGCATCCCCGCCCCTGCGACGGAGCCGCCATGCGCGGGCCGATTGACGTGGCTCAACACAGCCGCACCCCGATGGGCGGCCAATGGACGCCGAGATGGAAGGCAAACACGGAGTCGAGAACGAGGCGGCGCGGCTCGCGGCGCGCACGGCAGGAGGCGCGGGTGCGAGCCTGCCCTTCGCCGATCGCGCCGCGGCCGGCGAGGCGCTGGCCGAGCGCTTGCGTGCGCTGCGGCTCGGCAACGGGGCGCCGCCGATCGTGCTGGCGCTGCCGCGCGGTGGGGTGCCGGTGGCGGCGGTCGTGGCGCGCGCGCTGCAGGCACCGCTCGACCTGCTGCTGGTGCGCAAGATCGGCGCGCCGTTCCAGCCCGAGCTGGCGGTGGCGGCGCTCGTCGACGGGCCGCCGCCGGAACTCGTGATCGACCGCGAGATGTGCGAGCGTGTCGGTGCCGACGACGCGCACGTGGCGCGACAGGCCAAGCTCGCACTGGCGGAGAACGAGCGCCGCCGCCGCCTCTATCTCGGCGGCCGGGGCGCACCACCGGTGGCCGGCCGCGCGGTGGTCGTCGTCGACGACGGCATCGCCACCGGCACGACGATGCGCGCCGCGCTGCAGGCGCTGCGCAGGCACCACCCACGCCGGCTGGTCGTCGCGGTGCCGGTGTCTTCGCGCGAAGCGGCGGCGCGCCTGCGCCCCGAGGTGGACGACTGGGTGTGCCTGGCCGAGCCGGTGCCCTTCGAAGCCGTCGGCCGCCACTACCGACACTTCGACCAGGTGGGCGACGACGAGGTCGTGCGCACGCTCGCCGCCGCGGCCGCGTCGCCGGCACGCGCGCCCGCACCCGCACCCTGCGAGGGGACGCCGTGAGCCCGCCGCTGCACAACCACCACGCTCAGGTGATGGTCGGGCCGCACGGCCTGCCGGGCCTGCTGTCGACGCTGCCGGCCGAGCGTGCGCTCGGCATCGTGCTGTTCGCGCACGGCAGCGGCAGCAGCCGCCTGAGCCCGCGCAACCGCGTCGTCGCCGAGGCGCTGCAGCGTGAGCAGCTGTCGACGCTGCTGTTCGACCTGCTGCAGGCCGACGAGGCCGACGACCGCGCGAAGGTGTTCGACATCGACCTGCTGGCCACGCGCCTGCTGCAGGCGATGCGCTGGGTGCGCGAGCAGCCCGCGCTCGCCGCGCTGCCGCTCGGCCTGTTCGGTGCCAGCACCGGCGCCGCCGCGGCGCTGGTCGCGGCGGCCGAGCGGCCGCGCGAGGTGGCCGCCGTCGTCTCGCGCGGCGGGCGCCCCGACCTGGCCGGCGCCGCGCTGCCGCAGGTGCAGGCGCCGACGTTGCTGATCGTCGGCTCGCTCGACGAAGAGGTGCTCGCCCTCAACCGCGAGGCCTTGCGCCGCATGCCCGACAGCGCAGTGCACCGGCTGGAGGTGGTGCGCGGTGCGACCCACCTGTTCGAGGAAGCCGGCGCACTGGAGTCGGTGTCGAGGCTGGCACGCACGTGGTTCAGGACGCACTTCGAGCGCGTGCGCGGCGAACCGCGCGCCGACGCGGAGGGGCGCTAGCCGCACCATCAACCGCGTCGGCGTCGCGCTCAGCCTCCCCTGCGGGCGGTGGGCCGGATGCCCTCGCAAGCCGAAGGAGCCGCAACATGTTCTCTCGCCCTCTGACCGCTGGCGATCTCTGCATCCGCGAGACCGTCGTCGTGCCGCCGACGCTGGCATTGCAGGAGGCGGCGCGCCTGATGCGCGAGCAGCACGTCGGCGCGCTCGTGGCCGTCGACGAGACGCCACGCGGGCGCGTGCCGGTGGGCATGCTGACCGACCGCGACATCGTCACTGCCGTCGTGGCCAAGGACGTGAGCCTGCACGGCCTGCGTGTCGCCGACGTGATGAGCGACAACCCGCTCGTCGCGCGCGAGGACGACACGCTGCTGGACGTGCTGTCGGCGATGCAGCGGCGCGGCGTGCGCCGCGTGCCGGTCACCTCCGACGCCGGGGTGCTGGAAGGCGTGCTGGCGCTCGACGACGTGCTCGGCGTCATCGCCGAGCAGCTGCAGGCGGTGATCGCCGCGATGCAGGCCGGGCGGCAGCGCGAGCTGCGGCTGCGCAGCTGAGGCGCGGGCCGGCGCGGCCTGCCGCGTGGAGTGTGCGCGCGCAGGCCCCCTGGGGGGCGGGCATGCGCTGCGCCGCTCCCGCCACCACGATGCCGCTGCGACGGCGCGGCCGAGAGGTCTGCTTATGATCCGTGCGGGGGTCGCCGTGTCGGCGGCCGCGCCGTGGATCACACGCACGCACGAACGAAGGAGAGGGCCATGCACGCCTGGCTCTGCGAGACGCTGGAAGGGGTGGACAAGCTGCGCTGGGCCGAGCTGCCCACGCCCGAGCCGAAGGCCGGCGAGGTGCGCATCGCCATCAAGGCGGCGAGCCTGAACTTCCCCGACCTGCTCACCGTGAAGGGCCAGTACCAGTTCAAGCCGCCGCTGCCCTTCGTGCCCGGCTCCGAGTTCGCCGGTCTCGTCGAGGCGGTAGGCGAAGGCGTCACGCACCTGAAGCCCGGGCAGCCGGTGGCCTGCGTCGGCGCCTCCGGCGGCTTCGGCACGCACGCCTGCGTCAGCGCCGCCGGCGTGATGCCGCTGCCGCCCGGCTTCGACCTCGTCGACGCGGCGGCCTTCGGGCTGACCTACGGCACCTCGCACCACGCGCTGCTCGACCGGGCGCGGATGGTGGCCGGCGAGACCCTGCTCGTGCTCGGCGCCGCCGGCGGCGTGGGCACGGCGGCGATCCAGATCGCCAAGGCGGCCGGGGCGCGGGTCATCGCCGCTGTCTCGAGCGAGACCAAGGCGGCGTTCTGCACGTCGCTCGGTGCCGACGCGACGATCAACTACGCCGACGGCGACGCCGCCCGGCTGCGCGAGGCGATCAAGGCGGCCACCGGCGGCAAGGGCCCGGACATCGTCTACGACCCCGTCGGCGGCGACCTTGCCGAGCCGGTGTTCCGCTCCATCGCCTGGCGCGGCCGCTACCTCGTCGTCGGCTTCACGCTGGGGTCGATTCCCTCGCTGCCGCTGAACCTGCCGCTGCTCAAGGGCGCGTCGATCGTCGGCGTCTTCTGGGGCGAGTTCGTGCGCCGCGAGCCGAAGGCCGCCGCCGCGACGATGGCCCAGCTCGCGCAGTGGTACCGCGAGGGCAAGGTCAAGCCGGCCATCGACAGCCGGCTGCCGATGCGCGAGGTGCGCGCCGCCTACGCGCGCATGGGCACCCGCCAGGTGCTGGGCAAGGTGGTGCTCGTCAACAACGAGTGAACCGCGCAAACGCGGGGGATGGCCGGCCCCGCGCAGGCCGGCAGGCCCCCGCGCGTGCGTCGATCGGTAACGATTGGCGCTAGGATCGGCCCATAACGATCTCGGGCCGAACGGCAGCATGCGCCGCGGCCCGAACCCCGCGGGGGGGCGGGCCGGAACCGGCCACGCCCCGGGGCGCTGACAAGGGAACCGCCAGCCATGACGGTGAAGGTGCTGATCCTCGAGGACAACCCGGTCGCGCGCAGCTTCCTGTGCCGCGTCGTGCGCGAGAGCTTCTCCGACGCGCACCACATCACCGAGGCCGGCGACCTCGAGACCGCGCGCAAGGCGATCGCGCTGGCCGGCGGCCCCACCGGCCTGCACGGCACCGATCCGTACAAGCTGTTCCTCGTCGACCTCGAACTGCCCGACGGCAACGGCATGGAGCTGCTGGCCGAGCTGTCGCAGTACCCGGCGACGAAGGTCGTGACGACGCTGTACTCCGACGACGAGCACCTGTTCCCGGCACTGCAGTGCGGCGCCGACGGCTACCTGCTGAAGGAGGACCGCTTCGAGGTGCTGGTCGAGGAGCTGCAGAAGATCGTGCGCGGCCAGCCACCGCTTTCGCCGGCCATCGCGCGGCGGCTGCTGCAGCACTTCCGCCAGGGCGGCGGCGAGCAGCCGATCACCGACCCCGGCTTCCTCGCCTCCACCGGCTTCACCGGGCTCAACGCGCCGGCGCCGACGAGCCGGCCGGTGCCGATCGAACGCCCGCCCGAGACCGAACGCCTGACGCCGCGCGAGACCGAGGTCCTCACCTACCTCAGCAAGGGCTTCACGATCAAGGAGATCGCGAGCCTGATGGGCATCAAGTGGTTCACCGTCAACGACCACATCAAGTCCATCTACAAGAAGCTGAACGTCTCCAGCCGCGCCGAGGCGGCGGTGCTGGCGAGCAAACAAGGGCTGGTGTGAACGCGATCGGCGCGCCCACCCGCGCCGGCCGGACGGCCGCCCCGGCCGGCTGAACGCCCCGCCCTCCGCGCGGCCGCCATGAGCCCGCCCGGCCGCCCGAAGGGCTCATGCCGGAGTGCGAAGCACGGAGGCGCACCCCGATGAGCCCGCTCGCGGCGTTGCGCCGCTGGGGTTCCCGCCTCGTCGGGCCGAGCGGCCCCTGGTCGCCGGACTCGATCTCGGCCGCCGTCTCCGGCTTCGGCGTCATGTCCGGGTTCGGCGCGCTCGACGAGGAGCTCGCGCAAGCCATCCAGCCCGACGAGCGTCGCAGCGCGCCCACGATCGGCTGGCGGCGCGCCGTGCTGGTGGCGGTGGCACTGGCCGGCTGCGGCCTGGCCTTCCTGCTGGCGCGGCACCTGGCCCTGTCGCCGACGCTGCCGCTCAACTGGCGGCTCGACGCGCGCGGCGCGCTGGTGCTGCCCGCCGGGCCGGAGGCGGCGACACCCGCCGCGGCTGCGGCCGAGCGCGAACGGGTGCTCGTCGCCGTCTCGGCACCGGGCCAGCCGAGGTTGCCGGTGGACGGGCTGCTCGTGCAGCGCTCGGCCCGCTGGCAGGTCGACGACGAGCGCCGCGACCGCCAGCTGGCGCAGCAGTCGGGCTTCGACGCGCGGCTGGCCACCGGCAGCGTGACGCTGCACTTCCGCAACGCTCCGAACGCGACGCTCGCCGTGCACGAGCGCGGCTTCACCGGGCTCGGCTTCATGTTCTGGCCGCTCGCGGCGCTGGCCCTGTTGCTGATGCTGCTGGGCGCCGTGCTGCCGCTGGCCCGCGCCGACCGTCGCAACCTCGGTTTCCTCGTGATGTGCCAGGCGCAGGCGGGCAACCTCGCCTTCGTCGCCGCGCAGTCCGTGGACGGGCTGGGCGGCGGCGGCCTCGTGCCGGCGTTCGAGGCGCCGCTGCGCGCCGGGCTCGACCTGCTCACCGCCGCGGCGACGCTGCACGTGCTGGCCCCGGCGCGCAGCGGCGAGGACGGCGAGGCACCGTGGGGCTTCGCGCTGGCGCTGGCCGGATGGGCCGTGGCGCTGGGTTTCGCGCCGCTCTTCCACTTCGGCAACCGCGCCGAGCTGTGGTGGTGGGCGCAGGGGCTGACGGCCGCGCTGCTGGCGCTGGCCTGCTGGGCCGCCGCCTACACCTACCGCGCCACCTCCGACCCCTACGTGCTGGTGACGCGGCGCTTCGTCGCCGCGGCGCTGGTGGTGTGGCTGCTCGTCACCGGCACGCTCGCCGCCACCGCCGACCTGCCTGGCACGGCCGCGGGCACGGCCGCCGTCGCCTCGGCGATGTGGACGCTCTTCGCCGGCTCGCTGCTGCTGCTGTCGCCGTTCGTCTCGCGCTCGCGGCGCCTGCTGCGCGAGCTGGCGCTGCTGGCCGGCATCAGCACCGTGGCGACCTCGGTGGACCTGCTGTTCGCCGCGCTGTTCGCGCTCGGGCCCTTCGCGTCGCTGACGCTGGCGGTGTTCCTGGCGCTCGGCGTCTATGCCGGCGTGCGGCAGTGGCTGCTGAACCAGATGATGGCCAGCCAGGTGCTGACGACCGAACGCACCTTCGAGCAGATCTACCGCCTGGCGCGCGACGTGCAGGCCAACCCGGCGCGCTACCCGGCGCGCGCCGCGCAGCTGCTGCGTGAGCTGTTCGATCCGCTCGAGGTGATGCCGCTGGCGCGCGACATCAAGGAGGCGCGCGTGCTCGGCAACGGCACGGCGCTCGTCGTGCCGATCGTCGGCGCCGAGGAAGGCGGCGACCCGCCGCCGGCGGCCGCCGTGCTGCGCTTCGCGCGGCGCGGCCGGCGCCTGTTCTCGCAGGACGACGCGCGGCTGGCCGAGCGCGTGATCGACCAGCTCAAGCGCGCCGTGGCCTACGACCGCGCCGTCGAGCAGGGCCGCGCCGAGGAGCGGCAGCGCATCGCGCAGGACCTGCACGACGACATCGGCGCGCGGCTGCTGACGCTGATGTACCAAGCGCAGTCGCCGGAGATGGAGGACTACATCCGGCACACGCTGAAGGACCTGAAGACGCTGTCGCGCGGGCTGGCCGCCGGCGAGACGCGGCTGACGCACGCCGCCGCCGAGTGGAAGGCCGACCTGGCGCAGCGCGCCGCGGCCGCGCATGTCGAGCTCGACTGGCACTTCGAGGCCGACCGCGACCCGCGCCTGGGCGTGGTGCCGTGGTCGGCGCTGACGCGCGTGCTGCGCGAGCTGGTCAGCAACGCGCTCGCGCACTCGGGCGCCACGCGCATCGAGGTGCGCCTGCGCCTGGCCAGCGCCCGCCTGACGCTGCGCGTCTCGGACAACGGCCGCGGCCGCGCGCCGCACGAGTGGGCACACGGCCTGGGCCTGGGCGGCGTGCGCAAGCGCATCAAGCAGCTCGGCGGCAACGTGACGTGGCGCGAGAACGGCACCGCCGGCATCGTCTGCGAGGTGGAAGTGCCGGGTTTTGCCGAAGGCGGGCCGGCACTGCCGGGCTCGAAAAATACAATCTCGCTGCCGGAGCCGGGCGAGGCGGGTGCGTCGACCTGAACGCCCCGGCTCTTCCGCCCTGCACCGCCTCCACTGAAGCCCACGAGCTGCCGCCGCCATGACCGTCCAGCAGTTCTTCGCCGCCCTGGTGCTTGCCGTGTGCGTGGCCCTGCTCGTCTACCAGGGTCTCGGTGCGCGCCGGCAGGCGCGCGTGCAGGGCTGGTGGCACGGTGTCGCGGCGCGAGCGCAACGCGCCTGGGCACGCTGGCGCTCGCCGCGCCCGCGCCGGCGCAAGAGCGACCGCGCTGCGGGTTCCGGCGACTCCGCCGCCTCCGGCACAGGAGGGCCGGGCAGCGCAGAGAGCGCCGAACGCGAAGCCGCCGACCTCATCGAGCGCGCCCGGCGGCAGTCGCGCAGCGGCGAGAAGGTCGTGCGCCCGCGCTTCGGCGACCGCCGCCGCGACCTTCACTGACCCCGAAGCGGCGGCCCGCCTGCGCGGCTCCCTGCCGCATGCCGCGTGGCCATCCAGCCGGGGCCCGCCACCCGCCCCGGCGGCCCGCGCCGTGCGAGGGCATGCGTTTCGAGGGACAATACGGGTCCCGTGCAGCCCCCCGGGCGTCAGCGCCGGCGCCCCTCACCATGACCACCCGCCGCAGCACCCCCACCCCACCCGCCGCCGCCGCCGAGTCCACGCTGGGCCCGAAGCTCCGCCAGACGCAGGCCGAGTACACCGCCGCGCGCCCCAACGCCGAGCCCGGGGTGCGGCCGATGATGTCCAGCTCGAAGATGTACGTGTGCATCCGCTGCCACGCGAACTTCAAGACCGGCGAGGGCAAGCCCGACCCGCGGCTGCGTGGCCTGGGGCGCTGCAACAGCTGCCTGGGCGTGACGGTGCAGTCGGCCTGAGCCCTTCGGCGGCTCGCGAGCCGTCTCAAAGACGCCCGGCGCCCAGCGGCGGCCGGGCGTTGCCGTTTCTGGGGACGCTCAGGCCAGCCGCTGGCGCACCTCCTCGGCCAGCGCCAGGGCCGACGTGAGCCCCGGTGACTCGATGCCGAACAGGTTCACGAGCCCGCGCACGCCGTGCTCGCGCGGGCCGTCGATGCGGAAGTCCGGCGCCGGCTCGCCCGGGCCGTGGATCTTCGGCCGCACGCCACTGTAGGCCGGCGCCAGCGCGCCATCGGGCAGGCCCGGCCAGTAGCGGCGGATCGCCTCCTCGAAGCCGGCGGCCCGCTGCATGTGCACCGCGTAGTCGATGGCCGCCGGGTCCTGCACGTCGAGCCACTCATGGTCGGGGCCGAAGCGCATCTGGCCCGCGAGGTCGAGCGTGACGTGCACGCCGAGCCAGGCGTCCACCGGCACCGGGTAGACCAGGTGCGAGAAGGGCGGGCGCACGCCACTCAAGGCGAAGTAGCTGCCCTTGGCGAAGTGCGCGCGCGGCAACGCCCGTCGGGCCGCCGCCGGCAGGCCGTCGAAGCGGGCCGCGAGCAGCGGCGCGTGCAATCCGGTCGCGTTGACCACCACCCGCGCGGCGACCTCGTAGCCGCCGTCGGGCGTCTGCACCCGCAGTTCCGCGGAGCCGGCCTCGCTGAAGCGGGCACCGACCACCCGCGACTGCAGCGCCAGCGCGCCGCCGGCGCTTTCGAGCTCGCCCTGCAGCGCCAGCATCAGCGCGTGGCTGTCGACGATGCCGCTGCTCTCCGACCACAGCGCCGCCGTGCAGTGCAGCTCGGGCTCGATCGCGCAAGCCTCGGCGGCCGTCAGCGGCTGCAGCGCCACGCCGGCCGCGCCGGCACGCTCGCGCAGCCTGGCGAGCGCCGCGTGCTGGTCTTCCGCCGTGGCCACGACGAGCTTGCCGCAGCGACGGTGCGGCACGCCGTGTTCGGCGCAGAAGGCGTAGAGCCGTTCCTTCCCGCGCACGCACAGGCGGGCCTTCAGCGAACCCGGCGCGTAGTAGATGCCGGCGTGGATGACCTCGCTGTTGCGCGAGCTCACGCCCTGGCCGATGCCGGCCTCGGCCTCGACGACCACCGTCTCGCGGCCGTGGCGCGCCAGCTCTGCCCCACAGGCGAGGCCGACGACGCCGCCGCCGATGACCACCGCGTCGATCTGGTCCACGTGTGCGCCTTCGCTCCTGCCCTCTGCGTCTCGCGCGGCATGCTAGCGGCACGCGGTGCTCCGCGGGCCGGCCCGCCAGGGCATGGTGCACAAAGGCGGTAGATTCGGCGCCGCACTGCACCTGCGTCGATGCCGTCGGCGGGACGCGAAGGCCGGAGAGCGAAGTGCGAAGTGCGATGGGGCAACAGCGAACGGGTTCGAAGAGGAGCGAGCTGCGATGAAGGTCTGCATCGTCGGCGCCGGCGCGATCGGCGGCTGGATCGGCACGAAGCTGGCCGCCGCCGGGCGCGCGCGGGTCAGCGCCGTGGCGCGCGGCGCCACGCTGGCCGCGCTGCGCGCGCACGGCTGGCGGCTGCAGACGGCCACCGGCCTCGTGCAGGCGCCGGCCGTGGCGAGCGAGCACCCCGCCGAGCTCGGCGCGCAGGACCTCGTCATCGTCGGCGTGAAGGGCCCGGCGCTGACGCAGGTGGCGCGCGGGCTCGCGCCGCTGCTCGCGCCGCACACGCTGGTGATGCCGGCGATGAACGGCGTGCCCTGGTGGTTCTGCGAAGGTGTACCGGGCCTTGGCGGCGAGCCGCTGCAAAGCGTGGACCCCGGCGGCGCGATCGCCGCGGCGATCCCGTTCCGGCAGGTGCTCGGCTGCGTCGTGCACGCGGCCGCGTCGACGCCCGAGCCGGGCCTCGTGCGGCATCAGGTCGGCCAGTCGCTCATCGTCGGCGAGCCGCAGGGCGACCCCGGCGCGAAGAGCGAGCGCGTGCGTGCCGTGGTCGAGCTGCTCGCGCACGCCGGCTTCGAGCCCACGCACGCCGAGCACGTGCGCCAGGCCGTCTGGTACAAGCTGTGGGGCAACATGACGATGAACCCGGTGAGCGCGATCACCGGAGCCACCATCGACCGCGTGCTCGGCGACCCGCTCGTGCGCGCGTTCTGCTCGGCGGCGATGGCCGAGGCGGCGGCGATCGGCGCGCGCATCGGCTGCCCGATCGCGCAGAGCCCCGAAGACCGGCACGCCGTGACCGAGCGCCTGGGCGCCTTCAAGACCTCGATGCTGCAGGACGTGGAGGCCGGCAGGCCGCTCGAGCTCGACGCGATCGTCGGCGCGGTGCAGGAGATCGGTCGCCGCCTCGGCTTGGCGACGCCGAACATCGACGCGCTGCTTGGCCTGGCGCGGCTCTTCGCGCGCGTGCGCGGGCTCTACCCGCCGGCTTGAGCCGCTGCGTTCGGCGGCCTCGCGTTGCGCGGCGGGCCGAACCGGGTCACAAGAAGCCGAACCCTTGCTTCATGCGGAACCGCGGCGCGCATTTCCGAGGCCGCGGGCGGCCGCTCGGGGCATCGGCCCGGCGCGCCGCGGTCGTGGGACGCCCACGGCTTCTTCGTGAACACCAGGCGCGGTCACGGGCCTGGAACGCTCAGAAGCTGCGGGGCAAGCCGAGCAGGTGCTCGGCCACGTAGCTCAGGATGAGGTTCGTCGAGATCGGCGCCACCTGGTAAAGCCGCGTCTCGCGGAACTTGCGCTCGACGTCGTACTCGCGCGCGAAGCCGAAGCCGCCGTGGAACTGCAGGCAGGCGTTGGCCGCCTCCCAGGAGGCCTTCGCCGCCAGGTACTTGGCCATGTTGGCCTGCGCGCCGCAGGGCTCGTGCGCGTCGAACAGGCGGCAGGCCTCCCAGCGCATCAGGTCGGCCGCCTCGACCTCGATGTGCGCCTCGGCGATCGGGAACTGCACCCCCTGGTTCTGGCCGATCGGCCGGCCGAACACGACGCGCTCCTTCGTGTACCGGCATACGCGCTCGACGAACCAGCGGCCATCGCCGATGCACTCGGCGGCGATCAGCGTGCGCTCGGCGTTCAGCCCGTCGAGGATGTAGCGGAAACCCCGCCCTTCCTCGCCGATCAGGTTCTCGGCCGGGATCTCGAGGTTCTCGAAGAAGAGCTCGCTCGTGTCGTGGCTCACCATGTTGGCGATCGGCCGCACGGCGAGGCCGTGGCCGATCGCCTCGCGCAGGTCGACGAGGAAGATCGACAGGCCCTCGCTCTTCTTCTTCGCCTCGGCCGCGGGCGTGGTGCGCGCGAGCAGGATCATCAGGTCGCTGTGCGCGACGCGCGAGATCCACACCTTCTGGCCGTTGACGACGTAGCGGTCGCCGCGCCGTTCTGCGAAGGTCCTGATGTTCGTCGTGTCGGTGCCCGTGCCCGGCTCGGTGACGCCCATGCTCTGAAGGCGCAGCTCGCCGCTGGAGATCTTCGGCAGCCAGCGCTGCTTCTGCGCCGGCGAGCCGTGCCGCAGCAGCGTGCCCATGTTGTACATCTGCCCGTGGCAGGTGCCGGCATTGCCACCGCAGCGGTTGATCTCCTCCATCACCACGCTCGCCTCGGCCAGGCCGAGGCCGGCGCCGCCGTACTCCTGCGGGATCAGTGCGGCGAGCCAGCCCGCGTCGGTGAGCGCGCGCACGAACTCGTCGGGGTAGCCCCCTTCGGCGTCGATGCGGCGGTGGTACTCGTCCGGGAAGCGCGCGCACAGCGCGCGCACGGCGTCGCGGATCTCGGCGTGGCGTTCGGCTCGATCGCTCACGGGGCCACCGGCTTCGGGGCGGCGCAAGGACGCACCAGTCAATCCTCCAGCAGCGCGCGCAGCATCCACGCCGTCTTCTCGTGGATGTCCATGCGCTGCGTCAGCAGGTCGGCCGTGGGCTGGTCGCCCGCCGACTCGACGCGCGGGAAGACCGAACGCGCCGTGCGCGCCACCGCCTCGTGCCCCTCGGCGAGGATGGCCACCATCTTCATCGCCTTCGGCGGGTCGGCCGGCACGTCCTTCAGCGAGCTGAGCTTGGCGAACTGGCCGTACGAGCCGGGTGCCGGATGGCCGAGCGCGCGGATGCGCTCGGCGATCGGATCCACCGCGTTCCACAGCTCCGTGTACTGCGCCATGAACATCGCGTGCAGCGAGTTGAACATCGGCCCGGTGACGTTCCAGTGGAAGTTGTGCGTCGTCAGGTACAGCGTGTAGGTGTCGGCGAGCAGGCGCGAGAGCCCCTCGGCGATGGCGGCACGGTCCCTGTCGCCGATGCCGATGTCGATGGCGGCGCCCCTGGCGGCTCCCGGTGCCTTCTTGGCCATGCAATCACTCCGATTGAGGTTGGACGGGAAGAGACAATCTCGTCACTCTAGGCCATCGGCGGCACCGCCCGGATGCATTGGATCAATGGTGCCGATTCGCCCCGGGGCCGGTGCTCAGGCGAGCTGGCGCGCCATCAGCTCGGCTGCATGCAAGGCGTGGCGCTGCGCACCGTCGGCGATCTGGTGCCGGCAGCTCGTGCCGTCGGCCACCACCACGGCGTCGGGCCGCGCGCGCAGCGCGGGCAACAGGGCGAGCTCGGCCATCTGCATCGAGACCTCGTGGTGCCGGGCCTCGTAGCCGAAGCTGCCGGCCATGCCGCAGCACGAGCTTTCGACGAGCTGCGGCTGCGCCTGCGGGATCAGGCGCAGCGCCTCGAGCACGGCCGGCATGGCGCCGAACGCCTTCTGGTGGCAGTGGCCGTGCACGAGCAGCGGTTGCGCCAGCGGCCTGAACGCCGGAGCGAAGCGCCCGGCACGCGCTTCGCGCACGACGAAGTCCTCGAACAGCATGGCCTGGCCGGCCACGACCTCGGCCTTGGCGCCCAGGCCGAGCACCAGCGCCTCGTCGCGCAGCGTCAGCAGGCACGAGGGCTCCAGGCCGACGATCGCCACGCCGGCCGCCGCCAGCGGATGCAGCGCGTCGATCAGCTCGCCCAGGCGCCCGCGGGCCTTGTCGACCCTGCCGCTGGCCAGGTACGTGCGGCCGCAGCAGAGGTTGGGCGCGTGGCCGCCGCGCCCGCCGCCGCGCTCGGGCACATGCAGGACGTAGCCCGCCGCGTGCAACACGCGCGCCGCGGCGAGCGCGTTCTCGCTCTCGAAGTGACCGTTGAACGTGTCGACGAAAAGCACGGCGGCGCGGCCGTTCGCGGCCTGCGCTGCAAGTGCGGCCTCGCGCGACGCGAACCACGCCGCCCGCTCGGCGGCAGCAGCGGCGCGCCAGAACGTGTCGCGCCGCCAGCGCGGCAGCGAGCGCCTGGCCGACAGGCCGAGCCAGCGTTCGGACAGTGCCGCGGCGCCCGGCAGCCGGTCGCGCAGGTTGCCCAGCCACGGCCAGCGTGCGAGCCACGGCGCGTAGGCCGGCAGCTCGCCGAGCAGGCGGTCCTTCAGCGTGAAGCCGTGCCGCGCCTTGTCGTGCGCGGTGAACTCGATCTTCATGCGCGCCATGTCCACGCCCGTGGGGCATTCGCGCCGGCAGCCCTTGCAGCCGACGCACAGGTCGAGCGCGTCGCGCACCGCGTCGCCGACCAGGCCCTCGGGCCCGAGCTGGCCGGACAAGGCCAGGCGCAGCGTGTTGGCGCGGCCGCGCGTCAGGTGCCGCTCGTCGCGCGTGACGCGGAAGCTCGGGCACATCGTGCCGGCGTCGAACTTGCGGCAGTGGCCGTTGTTGTTGCACATCTCCACGGCCTTGGCGAAGCCGCCGGTGACGTCGCCGCCGGTCCCGGGCGCGGTGATCGCCTCGGTGACGGGGTCGTTGTGCACGTCCCAGGCCGACCAGTCGAGCACCGGCACGAGTGCGATGCGGCGGTACGGTGTCGGTGCGGAGGGCGGGGCGAAGCGGAAGAGCGACACGTCGTCCATGCGCGGCGGCTCGACGATCTTCCCGGGGTTGAAGAGGCCTTCGGGATCGAAGGCCCGCTTGATCTCGGCCAGTGCCTCGGTGAGGCGGTCGCCGAACTGCCATCGGATCCACTCGCCGCGGCACAGGCCGTCGCCGTGCTCGCCGCTGAAGGCGCCCTTGTAGCGGCGCACCAGCGCTGCCGCCTCCTCGGCGATGGCGCGCATCTTCGCCGCGCCGCCTTCGCTGCCGTCCACGCGCATGTCGAGGATCGGCCGCACGTGCAGCGTGCCCACCGACGCGTGCGCATACCACGTGCCGTGCGTGCCGTGGCGCGCGAACACCTCGGTCAGCGCGTCGGTGTAGTCGGCCAGGTGCTGCAGCGGCACGGCGCAGTCCTCGATGAAGCTGACCGGCTTGCCGTCGCCCTTCAGGCTCATCATGATGTTCAGGCCGGCCTTGCGCACCTCCCACAAGGCCTTCTGCGCCGGTTCGTCGGGCATCGCGACGACGCTGTCCGGCAGCCCCAGGTCGCCCATCAGGGCGGCGAGGTCCGACAAGCGCGCGCGCAGCGCCGTGGCCTCCGCGCCCGCGAACTCCACGAGCAGGATGGCCGCCGGCCGGCCGATGAGCGCCGTCTCGACCACCGGCCGGAAGGCCGGGTTGGCGAGCGCCAGCTCGATCATGATGCGATCGACCAGCTCCACCGCCGTCGGCCCGAGCCGGACGATGTGCTGCGCCGCCGCCATCGCCTGGCGGAAGGTGGGGAAGTTGACGACGCCGAGCACGCGGCCGCGCGGCAGCTCGGCCAGCTTCAGCGTCAGCGTGCGCGTGAAGGCGAGCGTGCCTTCGCTGCCGACGAGCAGGTGCGCGAGGTTGACGTGGCCGTCGTCGGTGTACGGCCGCTCGCTCTGCGGATGGAAGATGTCGAGGTTGTAGCCGGCGACGCGGCGAAGCACCTTCGGCCAGCGCTGCTCGATCTCGCCGCGGTGGTGCTCGGCGAGCGCGCGCACGACCTCGCCGAGCTCGCGCGCGCGGCCGCTCAGCGTGGCCATCGGCCCGAACTCAGCCACGCGGCCGTCGGCCAGCCACACGCCCGCGCCGGCCACGTTGTGCACCATGTTCCCGTGGGCGATGGAGCGCGAGCCGCAGCTGTTGTTGCCTGCCATGCCTCCGAGCGTGGCCTGGGCGCTGGTGGACACGTCCACCGGGAACCACAGGCCCTGCTTCTTCAGTGCCGCATTGAGCTCGTCGAGCACGAGCCCGGGCTGCACGACGGCCGTGCGCGCCGGCACGTCCACGTCGAGCACGTGCCGCAGGTGCTTCGTCGTGTCGACGACGAGGGCCGCGCCGACGGTCTGCCCGCACTGGCTCGAGCCAGCGCCGCGCGGCAGCACCGGCACCTGCGTCTCGCGCGCGATGGCCAGTGCCGTGGCGACGTCGTCGTCGTCGCGGGGCACGAACACGCCCACCGGCATGATCTGGTAGATCGACGCATCGGTGGCGTAGCGCCCGCGCGACGCAGCGTCGAAAAGCACCTCGCCGCGCGTCTCGCGCCGCAGGCGGCGCTCGAGCTCGGCGCACGCTTCGTTCGGCGGGGGCACGGTGCCCGCGGCCGGGCGCGAGCGCCCGGGCGTGGCCACCGCCCCGGCGCCTGCCGGCCCACCGGCCGCGCCCGATGGCGCAGGCGCTGCCGGGCCGGTTTCCAGGGCATTGCTCGACACGCGCTCGGGCATGCAAGTTCCTCGTGGGCGACACCCGCAGTGTCGCCGGCCCGCTGCGTGGCCAGCAAGTGCATCACTCCCGTGCGAGCAGGCGGCCACCGACTGCCCACGCCCGTGCCCCAGTGGCGCCTGGCGGCAAAGGCCCTACGATGGCCGGCATGAAGCTCGCCGAAGTGCTCGTCCTCTCCTGCCTGGCGCTGGCCGGTGCGACCTCGTGGGCGCAGATCGCGCAGCCGGCTCCGCAGGCGCCGGCACCACGGGTGGCCGCCTCGGCGCCGCTGCAGCCCGCGCCGACACGCGGCCGGCTGCTGTACGAGACACACTGCATCGCCTGCCACAACTCGCAGATGCACTGGCGCGACGGCCGCATCGTGCGCGACTGGACCGGCCTGGTCGAACAGGTGCGCCGATGGCAGGAGCGCGCCAGGCTGCAGTGGAGCGAGGCCGACATCCTGGAGGTGGCGCGGCACCTGAACTCGACGATCTATCGCCTGGCGCCGCCGGGGCGCGCCT
The DNA here is from genome assembly GCA_026125665.1 of Rubrivivax sp. Taxonomy (GTDB): domain Bacteria; phylum Pseudomonadota; class Gammaproteobacteria; order Burkholderiales; family Burkholderiaceae_C; genus Rubrivivax. The sequence goes on along the minus strand of JAHCKS010000023.1, from coordinate 39,512 downwards.
AGCGCGATGCTCGCCACGCCTCAGCACCCCGGACCGATCAACGCTGTCATTGCTGTCGTTGCAGTCTTCGCCAGCAACGGAGACCCACGTGGCAACGCTCACCATCCGCAACTTGGAGGATCCGCTCAAGAGCCGCCTGAGACTGCGTGCGGCGGCCCGCCAGGCACCAAGCTCCGCAAGCCCGCAGCGAGACGTCGCCCGACGGCCACCCGGAACATCGACGACTTCCGGAACTGCAGGGTTGCGTTGATCGACCCGTGGACCGGGCTGGTCTCGTGAGCCGCCCGCAGCCTTCTTCGAGTACGCGCTTGCGCATCGCAGATCACGGTGGTCCGCGAAACCCTCGGTTCCTGGCGATGGAGGCCGACTTCTGCGTCGCGGCTGTGCGCGACGCCATCGCTCGGTATGGCGTGCCCGAGATCGTCAACACGGACCAGGGCAGCCAGTTCACCAGCTCGGACTTCATCGACGAGCTCAAGGCGCACGGCATCGCCATCGGCATGAACGGCCGCGGCCAGTGCCGCGACAACGTCTTCGTCGAGAGGCTGTGGAAGAGCGTGAAGTACGAGGAGGTGTACCTCAAAGCCTACGACGGCGTGAGCGACGCACGCGCCGGCCTGGCCGCGCTTGCTTCGCGGCGCCAATGCGCCGCTGCGCTCCGCTGGGGTGGCTGATGGGACTCGAAACGGCGGCGCAAGTTCTTGATCTTCCTGAAGAAACGGACCGAGGAAAGGAATCTGTTCCCCTGCCTGTTCCCCCGCACTGCACACGCAGCAAAGAGACCTCGAACCATCGACATTCTGCATCGTTGCAGGCCATCCAACAACGATTCATAGCGGCTCAGATGGGGTAGCCCATACAGGTCCTTCGCGTCCGGTTCACCCCGTCGGCGCGAGTACCGCCTCCTGAGACGCTATCGGTTTGGAGTCGTGGCACCGAACAGAGCATTGGCATGGACTCCCCCTAGTCGGGACCTCCGACCTCTTCATCGTGGAGGGCGATTGCCTCAAGGTCGTGTGGCCCGATGTCGTTTGCCGACTTGACGCTCAGGTGGCGCTTCATGATGGACAGGTCGGCCAGGATGTCGGGTCTCCCGGTGGAGCCAAGTATGGCTGGAACGAGCCAGTACACGCCAAAGCGCTCGTACGTCTGGAGGAATTGCTCCAGGTTCTCGTCGGTGTCTGGCGTCATCGTCTGGATCCGCGCGGCAATCGAAGTGAGCCGCCCTGGCTCAGGGTCCGCTTCCAAGCCCGACACACTCGAGGTGATCAGCACGCGATAGTGGGATGCCGGGGCATTCTGGAGCGCTCGAACGACGCCAACAAACAGCACGTCCTTGCTGTCACGGGCACCCAATCGAGCGCGCCAGCGCTCGAAGATGGCCCGTGCCGCAGGCGCACTCTCGAACAGCAATCCCATGACCGGCGGTTTGTCATGGCCGACGATGAAAGAGGCGACACCTCGCCAGCGAGCCAGGTCCCACAAGGCAATGTCGATCAAGGAGTGGGCGCTGAGCAGGCGGTGATCGGTCGGCGTGGGCGGTCGTCGCGCAACGGCGGCGGCGTTCTCGGGGGATTGAGCCGGTGCTGCATCCGCGCGCTCAACGGACGGGTCGAGTGACGGCCAATCTGCTTGAAGCGGGTATGCCCTCTGCGCCAGCTCGGTCCAGGTGTCCAGTCTGGCCACCTTGTTGCCAAAGACTCTGCTGCGGCTGTTTCCCGCAATGGTGACCGCGGACACCCGATCGGCGGCAGCATCCGTGAGCAAGAGCGCGTCCAGCGTCTCGGCCATGTCGCGCACAAAGCACGTCGAGGAGAGGATGCTTCCCGCGATGGTGAGCAGAGAACCCTGCAGCTTCCCCATTTGAGCCAGGACTGCGGGCTCGGCCCCGTGCGGCCAGGAAACCGTTCCAGACAGCCGGTCGGGGGCGATGTCGAGGCGCGGCCGGTCGATCTCGGGAACTTCCCGAATCTCAAGCGCGAAGGCCTGGGTATGCGGAAAGGCACCCTGCTCGGGCAGGGTTGCAAACACCACTTCGATGGCCGCCAGGAGCGCCTCTGCGGCCAACACGGATGAATCAGAGCCCTGGTGCGCAACGGCGATCCGAAGGCCGCAAACGTATGTGATGCACTCGCCTGCCGCTGCCTCATTGAGCAGGAGCTGACGACTCCGCCGGCCCGGCGGCCTTTGCGCGGCCAACTGGGAGGCCAGGTTCCTCACCTTGTCCGGTGAATCGTCATCCGGGATCGAGCCCTCTGAGCGCAGAGCCGGCTCGTAGCCCAAGGCGTAGAGCAGCCAGATCCGGCTATGGGGCAGGCCGAGGCCAGGCAGCACGTCCGGTAGGCGCTGCAGCCGGTCCAGCATGTCTGGCGGAGCATTGAGCAGCAAGCAACTGAACACAAGGTCGAACGTCGTCAGGCGATCCTCGAAGTGAGCGCGCGACTCCTCCGTCAAGGGCAAGCTGCGCGCGCAACCTCTGGCCAGGCGCACCGCCTGCAGCACTTCCGGAACATCCAGCAGTTCGACCGCGATCCACGCCAGCATCATGAGTGTTGGCACCACCGACGCTGGTAGGTCCGAGTCCTCCTCGGCGTCGGCGAACATGGTGGCCAGGGCGAAAAGGCAGATCGCACGAGCAGCCCACAGCAGCCCGGCGCTGCGATACGCAAGTGCGAGCAGCTGAGTGGCCTCCGCCAACGCCTCCGAGTGCTCGCGCTTGATCAGCCGGCTGACGGCCCTGCCAAGCAGGCGAATCATCTCGAAGTTGCGGTCGAAGTCGATCTGCTTGGCACGCTTCAGCAACATCAGTGCACCCTCGGCCTCACTCTTGCGCTGTGAGACGAAGTCCACCATCTTGTCGTACAGCTTGCTGTAGCCGGGGTCCGATCCTGCGATCTCGCCCATCGCCTCCACGAACCGGACAGCCCTCATGGCATCGAAGTCGCCGAGGCCATCGGCTCGCTCCAGCACGGCGGACAACCTCGGCCAGACCGTGGCAAGCTGGGTGCGATCTCCCGCCAGTAGCGCACCGTTGGCGTCGATCACCAAGCCAGAAGTGGTTGCCTCCAGCGCGTTGTTCGGACGGGTCTGGTCTTCGGCGATCTCGGCCAGCCGGACACGCAAGCGGGCCGCGCGGCCGGCGAGATCCACCTGCTCCGGTTGCACGTGCCTGTGCAACACAGCATTGAAGAGGAGTTGCAAGAGGTTGCACAGGAACTCGAGCACATTTGCGTGTTCGCTCTTCAGGACTCGCTGCTCGAATCCGGCGTATTCGTTTGCGACAGGCGCGAAATCGTTGAACCACCAAAATGCTGTCCAGATGGACTCGTACTGGGCTTCCAGCTTCTGGTACTCCGTGCCTACGGACGTGGCAACCCGGATGGCGCGGGCGAATCTCCCATCCGTTTCGTGACGAGGGCGCTCCAGAGATCGGGAGAGCTTGGCAGCGGCAAGCGCCTCGGAGGCACGTTGCCACGACGCGCCGGAGAACGCCTGCGGATCGGCCAGAGTGCGTTCCAGTTCGTCGAGCTGCTGGGCACGCGAGTAGTCGTTGGGCCCGAGCCGGCTGTCTCGGTTTTCGGAGCCCACGCCCAGGTAGTTGACTGCCAGGTCCCGGTGATCATGGTCGATCACCTGCTCGACGATCCAGGTCCGATCGAGGATGGTCACTTGTACGCCGTGCTTGCTACTCAGCTCGTCCTCGAGGCGTGCCCTGTCTCTGGACCTGGCAAAGCGCGAGGTGACGAAGAAGACCTTTTGGTAGTTCCGGCCCGTGCCCATTGCGGCTGCAACATCTGCGCGGGCCTTGTCGGTCCAGCGCTCCTTGGCACTGAACGCGAAGGCCCACCGCTCACGACCCGCGTTGGCCTGAGCCACGTAGAGCAAGGTGGTGAGTTCGTCGGCCATCGGAAGGGTCTCCGTGTCCGCCTTGCTGTCGCCGCCGCCCTCCGGGCCCGTCGCGGGGCGCAGGTTCGGACATATGGTGCGCTCACAGAGCTTCCGGGCGAAGATCTCGAACGCCTGCGTCTGGTTGCGTGAGGTGAGCGTCTCCAGGTAGTACTCCAGCGTCCCGCGATCCAGCTCATAACGCGAGGGCTTAGTCGAGTCCGAGTACAGCTCCGGCCGAAGGCGGCGCATGAACTCGGAGGGCGAGATGCTGGTCTGCTCCGTGCCTTGCTCGTCGGTCATCGTTTGCTACGCGGCGGTGTCGCTGCGCTGCTATTCGCGCCGATCGGCAGCCGTCGGCAGATGCGACGGGCGGCTGACGATCAGCACGTCCGCGATCCCGGGCACCGATCGCAACGCGCGCCGAGTTGTCTCGTGCTCTTGGACGCTGCAAGAGTCGTCGTAAATGAAGACCAGGATCTCTCGATAGCGCTCCGGCGATCGGCGGTAAGGCTCCACGTCCTCAAGGACCTCTTTCTCGATGGCCTTGAAGTCAGCGGCCGCGCGCGCGAACTTCACCTCGATCAACAGCCCCAGGCTTGGAACTCCCAGATCGGCCCGGTACGTCGAGTGGCCGAACTTTGGCAGCGTGTCTTCGTCCTCGAGGTCGTGGAACATCCCTCGTAGGATGAGCCACAGGATGTCTTGAACCTCGCGCTCGCTGCGGATCGGCCAACGCACAGGCGTTCTCAGTTCACTGCTGTCCCATCGCCAGCGGCGGAGGCAGCTCTCGAACTGACTCAATACCTGACTCACCGTCGCCAGGGTCCGCAGTACGGCAGCCGTCTCTTCGCTGACAGCCGCTCGCAGCACCCGCCACAACAGCGCCGCCTGATGTGCTGACCGACGCCCAACGTCCTCCGTCAGGGCGCGCTCTACGATGGAGGCTCGAAGTGCAATGCGCTGATCAGCAGTGACGAGACCCACAGGCGCACCCTGATCCAGCCACCAGTCGAATGCAGCGCAATCGCTCAACGGTGCTTCGAGGTCCAGCACAGGCAGCGTGATCTTGGCGCTACATAGCTGCGCTGCGTGCGCCAGCAGCGGGTCGGTGCGCACGGCCGCATCGCGTCGCACTGACCCCAAAACCTTGCCCAGCCAGTGCGCGTACTCGTTCTTCGTCCCGAGGAATCGCTTGGCCACCAGCGCCAAGCCGAGCAGAACCGAGGGATCGTGCAGAGCGGCCCCTGGCCCGGCCAACAGCGGGTCACGCGCCACGGCACGCTGCATGCCCTCGTCGAGCGCACCGAGTAGGCCAGCGTCCGAGCGAAACGCCTCGGTGTAGCCCAGGGCCGCAACTGTCGGCAGGCTGGATGGGTCGTAGGTGCGGCGCAGCCACAGCTCCTCGCAGTCGATACCCCAAGCGATGCCCAGTCGCGGGTCGTCGCCGACGATGTACCGCGCAAGCAAACCCTCGACATTGCCGCTGGTGTTGGCCGAAGCGATGTCCGCGCGCAAGCGCCCTAGGCCATCGGCGATCCAAGTGGTCGTCATAAGAACCACCTGCTTTCGCGCAGCCGCGTGATCAGGATGTCCGGATTGAAGTTCGGCATCTGCCGCAGGTTGCCCAGCAGCTTGACGACCATGTTGGGGTAAGACACTGACACGGGCTGGTAGGACGGCATGAACGAGCGCCACGACATGAACGTCAAGTTGAAGACCTGCTCCGCGATGTAGTCCAGGCTGGTGAATGTGGAGTCCGGGTGGATGCTGACCAGCATCGGCGCAGGGCACCCCTGGAGGTCGGTCTTCAGCTGCTGCGGCCCCGTCAGCGTGACCAGCGCCGCGCGCGGGCCAAGCGGCACGAGCTGTCCACGCGTCGGCACTGCCACACCTTTGCGCGACTGCCGATAGGGCGCGCCGTCGGATGCCGGATCGAACAGCTTCCAGTCGTGATCTGCACTGACCTGGACGAACGCGTACTCGACCTCGTAGTCGGTGAGTTCGCGAACCAAGGACGCCACGGCCTGAGCTTCAGTCTCCTTGTAGCGCTTGAACGACTGGTGAAAGATGATGCGCAGCTTGTCGCCCTTGCGCCAGCCGAATCGGCGCTGCAGTTCGTCGAGGTTGGTCCTAAGCGACGCCAGCAAGGCCGCTTCGTATTGGCCGGGCGCCGCTTCGGAGGTCGAATTGCCCAAAAGATAGTTGCCATCGCCGCTGAACACCGTGGTGATGCCAACGAGGCGCGCGCGCTCGGACAACCGATCGAAGCCGACCCGAGCGCTGCCGATGCCGACGATGACCTCGTAGACCAGGCGCTGCTGCACCGAGAGGGTCCACGGCACGCCGCCGAGCTTGGCGTAAAGCGCGAGCGCAATGTTGTTCAGGCTGTATCCCACGCTGTTCTGCAGCAGCGTGGGCAGGCGCACGGCCTGGACCGGCACGCCTTGCGACATCAGCACAGCCTTGCTCGTGTAGTAGGGGCTTTGCGCGCCATTCAGCAGCAGATCGTCATCGGTCAGCACGACGAGCGCCGCGTCCACCTTGCGCTGTGCGGCCTCCAGCGCCGCGCTGCGGTACGCCTGGGCCTTGCTCGATGCCGGTTCGACGCCGACCAACTCGAAGTGCATGCCTTGCAGGCGGAACTTGCGGGCCATGCCCTGCTGCATCGGGGTCTTGGCGCCGTTGGAAGGGACACCGTCGCGTAGCTGGGCGACGAAGCGTTCCACGTGGCCTTGATGTGCCGCCGGATAGATCACCGCGACGCGAGGGCTCTTGCACACGAAGCTGTCGGCGTCGAAAGGGCCATTGACGTCGATCTGCGGATCCACCGGCCAAGACACGGTGATGGAGCCTCCGGGCCGCAGGCTGCACTGCGGTGTGTTGAGCTTGCGAGACTGTCCAACACCAATTCCGCGATTCACCTCGGTAAGCGTGCCGTCGAGCGAAACGGTCAGGCCGGCGCAGCAGAGCAGATCGCCCTGCAGGTCGTCGAACTGCTCCACCAACTGCTTGATGCGCGCGAGTTGTTTGTCCGCGGCCGAGACGTTGAACAGGCACGCCGCTAGCCGCCGCTGGAACCCTTCGTAGTCGGAGCCCAGCGCCGCGCGGCCCAGGCGCTCGAAGTTCGCGTAGGTAGGTTCCACATGGAGTTGATCGAGCGCCACGCGATCCTTGCGCGCGTCGGCGAGGACAGCAAAGTCGTCTTCGATGCGTTCCATCCGCCCCATCAGGCGCCGGTTGAACATCGGCAGGATGTAGAGGTCGTCGACCTCGCTTTCGCCAACAACGTAGAGCCCTTGAAGCGGCAGGCCGCGGTCTCGCAGCTCCTTTGCCGTGGGCTTGATCAGGAGCCGAGCGCCGAAGTTGACGAGCACGCCGTTCAGGAATCCGCCGTCTTGCGGCGCAAGAGGCCGCACATTGAAGGCGTACTCGGCGAACACGCCGAAAGTCTCGGCACCCGTGCCCTTGAGTAGGTTGGAGGTATCCCGCACGAACTTCGCCGGCCGTACGCCGGAGATGCTGCGGTGGTGATTGAAGAACGAGCGCAGCAGGGCTTGGTGGGCCAGGGCGTTGGCGACGCTGTGGTCCTTGGCAACGTCGAAGGTGACCGACTCGCCGTCGGTCGCGGTGCCTTCCGCATAGGGGAACAAGCTGACTTCGTCGCCGGTGCGCAGCACGAAGTGCGTCTTGAAGAGCCGCGTGCGTAGTGTCTTGAGCTGGTCGCTGCTTTCGTAGGGCACGCGGTATCCGGCGAAGTGCGATGCCGAGAAGGTGATGGGTAAGTGGTTGAGCAGCATGTTTTGGTCATCTCCCTGTTCGGTGCTTCGCCGCTTGGCAGTCCTGTCAGATCAGCTCGGCGGCCTCCCTCAACCGTAGTGCGGTGGCAGGCAAACCGGCGCGCTCAAGCGCCGCCGCAAAGTCCTCCGCGGTCGCTTCCGGCTTCTTCCAGCGCGCGCGCATGCGTTTGAAGGCCGCCACCGCGACGAACTGATCGAGATCCCACTGAGCGACGATGAACTGGTCGGGATGAATGACCTCGATGGCGAGAGGTCCAACGACGTCTGAAGGAAAGTCACGCAGGTTCAACGTGACGATGCAGTCGGCATGGCCCGCCAACGCTGCTGCGAGCACATGAACGTCTCCTGGGTCCGGCAGTTTCAGGCCGCCGGCCAGTGATCGCCAGGCCCGCTCCTCGACCTCCCAGTCCGGCACGGCCTCACGCATCTGATCCCGCCGGTACTCCAGCTTGCCTATAAGGTCAGGACGACGGTCTTCGATCGATTTGATCCATTCGGACTCGATAGTCCGCGACCACTTGGCCGCGTACAGGCCGGCGCTTGCGAGGCTCATCAACGCATCGGCCATCGCCATCGGATGGAGCACGCACGCGTCCAGCAACGCCGTGTAGCGCGCATGCCCCGCCATGTCAGTAGTCCAGCCCTAGCTCGCGTGCGTTCTCGGCCATGCGCTCGAGTGCGCCCTCTTGGCGCTTGCGCATCTCGCGCGCGTAGGCCACTAGGTCTTCGAACGCAACCCGTCGATGCGTGCCCACCTTGCGATGAGGCAGCCGGCCTTCCTCGATCTCCTTGATCACAAACGGCCGAGAGACGTTCAAGAAGTTCGCAGCCTCGACGGTGCTGAACTCCTGCTTAGACGGCATGAGCGTGATGGGCCGACCTTCGCTCATTGCCCCCAGCAACTGGCCGATGAGTTTCAGCGCAGCCGGCGGCAACTCCACCGTCGGATGGGCGCCGCTGGTAGTGGTCAGCGTGATGGCTGCGGCGCGCGAATGGTCGAGCGCTTCCATGATGCATCGCTGGGCGGCGCGCGCCATCTCGACCTCCTGGGGTGACATCTGGGGAGGCAGAACCTGGCGAACTTTCTCGAGGGCGGTCATAAGGGTTGCTCCTGGCTTTTGGTGCGGGCGCAGGGCTGCATAGTATCACATCAAGTGAAGTAAGTGCAACAAGTGAATCATCTGTCTGACCGGGCCGGCGCACGGAGAGGTCCGCGTCAGCCGGAGGCAACGCGGATGGCGCCTACCGTCTAGGACCGTCGCACAGCGCCCGAAACGCGCAACCTCTGCAACCGCTGCTCGACTCCACATATCGGGGCATGAGCCGGCCGCTGATGACGTCCTCTCGCCGTCTGTAGAGCGCCACGATCTTCGCCGTGTCCAGCAGCTCGACGCGGTGCGAGCGCGATGCCGCAGTTCCCTTCGGCCTCTGCGCCGTCACGAACCCGTGGGCCGCGACGCGCTGTCCAGTCTGACCTTCGAGCGCCATCCTCTGCGCCGACAACTGAATCACGTCAGTCGCATAGGCTCGATCGCTCCAGCGCGTCTTGAGCTCGACCAGCACCAGTTCTCCGTCAGGGCGCCGATATGCTCGATCGACCCGCGCGACCAGCGGGACCGGGGCGCGGACGCGGAACAGCTTCTCCATGTACGCAAGAGTGGCGTCTCCAAGAGCTGCCGGCCTCGACGCCTGCTCGGCATCCTTCGCGGCAGCAGCGCGTCGCCGGCGCAGTACGAACGCCGCGGCAAGCACTGCAACGGCAGCGACGATCGACAGCCACAAGAGTTCAGCGTTCATCCAGGCCTTTCGAGGCGACGTCGGACGGCAATGAGCAGCACTTCGATCAGCGCTCGAACCGGCCGCTGTAGCCACGGCAGCCGGGCAAGGACGTCGCACACGCGCGGCGCGCACCAGTAGTACGCAGCAACGGCCCGGCGCCCGATCCGCCGATGCAGGAGGACCTCATCCCGGTCGCGGCGCAGCACGTTGGTCTGCCAAGCTTCCTCGCCAAACAAGCAGGTGGCAACAAAGCACCGCCGGTCGGCGCCGGACGCCACCGCCGACAGCCCTTCGCGGTAGTACCGCTCGTGGGCGCGCCGGCCCCGCTCGGCGCTGCGCTGCTGCTCCGGCGTCATCCGCTGCCCGTGCAGATGGGCCAACAGCACCCGCTTCTCGCAGAAGCCCATCTCGGCCAGATCCTTGGCGCTGACGAAGCGCTCGCGCTGGTTCCGCCTTCGACGCAACCTCATCCGTCACCTCACTCTTTCAGCGCTGGTTCGAAAAGGCCGTTCGTCACTTCGGTGAGCGGTAGCGCCGGCGGTGGCTTGGTGATCCCGCTGGTCAACGCAAACACCCCGAACTGCGCAAGCAGTCCGTCGTACGCCAGCACGCGCAGCCGGTTGACCCGCTTCACCCCCTGCGGGAACTGCACCAGCTCGTCGAAGAGCCGCGGGTTGTCGGCACGTGCCAGCTCGAAGACCAGCCGTACGGGCTTGGGCACGGCCTTGTCTCGGTCGTTCATGCCGCATCCCCTTGCGAGCGCTCGCGCACGCCCGCCATCGCAGTCGCCGCGTAGTTCTGTCCGGCGAGTTGGAATCCCCGCACGTTGGCGAACAACGGCTCCTTCACCTCGTGGATGCGGTGCTTCGGGAAGGCCGCCTTTACCGCCTTCTTGAAGAGGAACGCACCGCCGCCGACGAGCACGATGTTCTGCAGGCTCTCCGGCGTCTCGATCCACTGCCGCATGGTCGACACCGCCTGCTGCGCCACGCTTTCGGCGAGCGGCAGGTGGCGCTTCATGTCGTAGGGCTTCTGGAAGATGATCGGCGCCTTGCCCGTGCGCAGCGCCAGGTCGATCGCGTCGTAGTCCCGGTATGGCGTGCCGATGTCTTTCGAGATCTCGGCCGCCAGCAGCCTCAGCACGTCGGACATGCCTCGATTGATCGAGTGCGACTGCTTCTGCACGAGGCGCATGCCGCGGCACACCAGCCAGTCGAAGGTCCGCGAGCCCGGGTCGATGACCAGGCTCTGCTCGTTGCCGATCGTGGCCATCTTTTCGTGCTCGGCCGCGTAGTGCACGAGAGCGCCTTGCGGCTGTGCCACAGCGAGCGCCTTGTGCACGACGATCACCTTGCCGCCGCCGAGCTGATGGGTGCCGACCATGGCCTTCTCCAGCGCCGTCTTCTTCAGCGCCAGCAGCGCCACGGGCAGGCCGACGACGAGCAGGTCCAAATGCGAAACCTTCATCATCGACAGCGCGCCGCGCAGAAGCGCCATGTACTCCGGCGACTCGGTGTACTCGTCGTGCAGTTGCTTCGCGCGGAAGGTGTCGGCGGCGAGGCCAACGTCAGGCCCGACCTCGTAGTACAGCGGCCCGACCGGAATGCACACCGTCTTGCGCCGCTCGGTCGCCGGCCACGCCGGCGCCTCGCCGCTGGACGGATAGGCGATCGATGGGAAGCTGGTGCAGCGGATCTCCGAGCCGACCACCCCGTTGACGAACTTGGTGTTGCCGGAGCCGACATCCACCGCTCTGACGATCAGGTCCATGAGGACGCTCCTGGTGACGTTGCCCACCGGTCAGCATCGCGACCGCGACGCATCCCGACCACGCGCAAATGCCGCCGAAGTGCCGAGATTTCGACTGCAGCGATGCTGCGGACGCAGCGGAGATGCACTGCAAGTGCGGCGCAACTTGGTTGCTCGTCGTTCTCGGCCACGGCGGAGTGCGTGCGTGACACCACGGTCTCACCGGATCAGGCCGCGTCAACCCCACGCGGGTTCTCGACGACGTGGCGGCGCTATCGCGGCCACCGAGCCGGTCAAGCGTGCCGATCCGGGCCAGAGGCAGCTCAGCGCGTCGTCAACCCCCTCGGCAGAAGCCTGAGTGCGAGCCCTTTGCGACGCTAAAGCGCCCTCAGCGCAAGGTCGCAGCACCACAGCCGCCACCGCCAACCCGTGCTTCATGGCGTCGCATGCGCGCCTCCCCGTTGACGGCAGAGCCCTGCCGGTCGTCAACTACCGGCTCCCGAGGGCTCCTTCAGCCCGCTGCCTTGTTCGCAAGTAGCAGCAAAGAGGCGTCGCAGTCGTCACCTGCCCTTGAAGCACCGGCTCAGAGCCGGTGTCGCCGTCACCCGTGAGGTGGCGGCTTCGAGGTTCTCCCGTCGTAGTGCATGAGCCACTGACCCTGCCAGCTCTAGCCATCGCTATCGCTGGGCGCTCCCTGAAGCGCGTCGTGGCCGTCGATCCCCGGGCCGGCACTGGATGCCGTGTTCGCGATCCCGCCATCACGTGAGCAAGCGTTGTTCAACGCCGCGCGCAGTCGTGCTTGCCCTCATGGGCTCCCTGCTCGCCCTCGCCCACACGCTCGGCACCGCCCTGGACATTCGGTCAGGGGTGGACCCATGCGAGCGGATGGCGCTACGAATCCAGGACTGATCCACCAGTTCAAGCGAGAGGCCCAGACCTCTTCGCCCGATGTGCGGCACGCCCTCTGAGGCGAGCCGGCATCCCCACTCTCCGTGGCCGCAGAAATGCGCAGACGGAGCCGGATCACAGTGTTCATTTTTAAGACCGACCGAGCGGAGCCTGGGCACGCCCTCTCACCGCAAACCTTTGGGTCGTCATCGCGCCTTCGTGGTCGGGCGCGGTGATGTCGTTCCAGACCACCTGGCTTGTCCGCAATGGCATCCGCGGCGCTGCCGGTTCTTGTCGCCTGGACGATGCCTGTCCTCTCACCGCGCGTGCCGATCGGGCGGCACGCTCTCGCTTCGCAGGAGGCTTTGCATGTCAACGGCTCTCGACTCGACGGCGCAGCGTTCGGCCCGCGATCCGACCCGCGTGCGGCGCATCGGCGAGCAGCAACCGGTGCGCCGCCAGGATTGGGCGGGCCGCTCGCATCAGGAGATCCTGGCGAGCTACCGGCCCGGCAAGTCCGATCCGCTGAAGGTGCTGGAGGTTCTGATCGAGTTGTTCAACACGAGGCACACGGCGCTCGAGAAGACCGTCTCGCACAAGACGCGGCAGGAGCGCGCGCGCTTCCTGCGCCGCTTCTTCGCCGACTTGCGGCGCAGGGCCGGGTTCCGCAAACCTCCTGATCCTCGCAACCTCGGTCAGAAGCACATCCACGCGATGGTGCAGGTGTGGCAGCGCGAGAAGCTGGCGCCGGCAACCATCCAGACCTACCTGAGCTTCCTGCGCGGCTTGGGCTCGTGGATGGGCAAGCACGGCTTCGTGCGCAAGCCGGAGCAGTACGGCCTGAGCCTCGACGAGTACCAGCGCCACGAGTACGCGCAGCACGACAAAAGCTGGGCCGGCAAGGGCATCGACGTGCAGGCGGTGCTGGCGGAGGTCGCCGCGTTCGATCCTCGCGTGGCGGCCTCGATGCGCCTGATGGACGCGCTCGGTCTTCGGCGTAAGGAGTCGGTGATGCACCGGCCCTTCGCCCACGTTCATCCGTTCGACCAGACCGGGCTACCGGAAGACCAGAAGCGAGCGGATGAGTATGTGTGGGTGAAGGGCAAAGGTGGGCGCGTGCGCTGGATCGCCCTGGAAACCGACGCTCAGCGCGCGGCGGTGGCGCATGCTCGTTCGGTGGTCGAAGGGCGCGACGGCCACATGGGCAACCCGGCGCACAGCCTGAAACGCAATCTGCGCCGGCTGGACTACGCCTTGGAGAAGTTCGGTTTCACGAAGGCCGAGCGCGGGGTCACGGCGCACGGTCTTCGGCACGGCAATCTCCAGGCGCTCTACCAGGACGTGACTGGCGCCGCGCCGCCGGTGCGAGGCGGCGGGCTGGTTGCGCCGGAGCTGGATCGGGCCGCCAGGCTGGCGGTCTCCGAGCGCGCCGGGCACGCGAGGGTTCGTGCGGCGGGGGCTTACCTCGGCGCCATCCTTCCGCGCCTTCGTGGTGATCGAAGCACCGGCTGAGCGAAGTTGCGCACCCGGATCGCGTCGGCGCTTTCAGGCTGCCGGCGAGACATCGAACTCCTCGTCAGGGGTGATGAGGTTGCCGGGCGCTCGAACCTCACCGGCTTCAAGCTCTTCGTCGCTCACGCCGAAGCGCGCGAGCGCCGCGCAGCGTGCCAAGGTTTCGTTGCGCTCGCTGACCTGCCCCACGGTCACCGAACGGCCGTCGCGGTGAACCCGCACGTTCCAGAGCTTCATCCCGCACTCTCCCCGGCGACCTCGGCTTGCGCCGCATGGGCCTCCGCATGCTTGAACCCGAATCGCTCCCATGTCCGAGGATCGACCTCGATCGGGCCGCTGCGCTTGCTGTCGAGGTTGACCACGACCCCATGCGCCGCGATCCGACCTTTCGAGAACAACTCGTAGAGCACCTGCGCGGCGAAGCGCACCGCCACGTCGTTGACAAACAGCCCCTGCGATGCGAGCGACATGCGCACCGAGCACGACGGCCGGTTGTCGTCCGCCGCATCCGGGTCGAGCAGTTCCGGGAACAGTTCCGTGACGCATGGGAGTCGCAGCGGCTGCGTTGCGCTCGAACGTCTGCTCGGCGGCTGGCCCAGGATCACCTGCGCGGTGGCTTCGGTGTTGCCCAGGTCGAGCCAGTAGCGGTAGCCGGCATAGGTGTCGAAGGCGATGCGGTGGAGCAACCGCCTCGCAGCGCGACTGTCCACGCAACTGATGAGGATGTCGGCGCCGCGGTCGAAGCTGTTAGCTTGCTGGGCTTCCTCGTAGCGGCGAGGGACGGCCACCCAATCAAGACCGTAGAACTGGTTCAGCCGATGGAGGGTGACGATGGCCTTGTGGCGGCCGATGTCCGCCGAGCTGTAGAGCTGGCGGCCGACGTTGGCTTCGCTGACGCGATCTGCGTCGAAGGCGCTGACGTGCAGGCCGTAGGGGTGGCCGAGTGCCCGCATCGCGATGTCGAGTCGCGCGAGGCACGCGGCCATCTGCGCGCCGTTGCCACCCACGCCGACGAGGTGGACCGTCACGCGCTTGTCGAGCAGTTCGGCGGCGATGCAGTGTTCCATGCCGTCATCCTCTCGCGCACCAGCGCGCGAGCAAGCGCTGCAACAGACGACGTTCGGCGGCCGGCTCATGCCTGGGCCTTTGATCCGTGGCGCTCGCCCCCCAGGGGTGCGGCAGCGGCCGATACAAGCCGTTGATGACGAGGCGGAAGCGGGCATCAGGCGTCGCCTCGTGCAGTCGGCCGAACACCCCTGCTACCTTGATTCCCTGGTCGTCTCGATCGTCCTCGGCAGACCAGAAAGCACCCAGCCGACCGTGCGTGTGCAGATCGACCGCCACGGTCTCGTCGTCCGCCATCGCGGGCACGCGGTAGTCGATGCGCGTCGGCGAAGACCGCACCGCATCGCACAGCGCGAGCCGAAGGGTCTTGCCCGACCGCGAGTAGATCAACGCGCCTGCTGCCTCGTTCGGCAGCGCGCGGCGTCCGGCTTCGACAAACTGCTCGATCAACCGGATCGGCAGCACGCCGAAGCTGAAGCTCAGCCGCTCGGCCGCCTCGCCATACGGCAGCGGCAGACCGAGGCCCTGCGGCCCTTGAGACGTCAAGCAGTGGAGGCAGTCCAGCCAGTCGAGCTTCACCTGCACGAACAGGCCGTTCGCTGCCACGACCAGCCGTTGGCCCGGGCTCATGTCCGGCAGCGCACCGAATCGCGGCGCGATCACCACCGGGCAGCTGGCCTGCAACGCAGCGTCGCGCGGGTCCATCACCGGCCTTCCTTGATGCCAATCAATCCGCCCAGCGTCGTGTTCAGCGGCATCAACACCCGCTGCGGGAAGCGCGTGAACCTCCGGTCCAGCATGTCGCGCCAGAACGCATACGAGCCGCCGGGGTAGCGCAGCAGCTTGGCGGCCACGTTCGGGTGGGTGAAGTAGCTGCGGAAGAAGGCGTCGTTCCAGGCTTCGATCTTCTCGGCGGTCGAGCCATCGGGCTTCGGCACGTTGCCTTGGCAGATGTGGCCGCCCGCGTCGACGTTGAAGTACGGTGCCTGGAAGAGCGCCGTTGCCGGTGTCGGTCGCTGCGAGCCCTTGACGGCCCATACGCGCCACTCACGGCTCGACGCCGCGAATACGAGTCCGGGGTGCGGCACCGCCTCGCCACGCTCGGCACCGCCGAGGCGTTCGGCATCGCGCTCGGACACATGGAAAGCGACGTGCCGTACTGCAGGCCGCAGCCACCACAGGATCAGGTCACCGGCAACGAACAGCACGTTGTCGGGAAGGAAGCCGCCATGCGCCGCGCGCTTGAGCAGCGCTCGGGCTAATGCCAGCGCGCTGCGGGGCGTCATTGCGCGCCCGGCACCGATCACCGGCTCGCCATCGATGTGCTCGACCTCGTGCACGGTGGCCAGCGCGCCGCCCGAAGCGCCTCGATAGATGAGGACGGCCTGATCGAGCGTCAGGACGCCATCGGTGGGCGCGTGGATGGAGAAAGCAGCTTGGTTCATGGAAGTCTTGGAATCGAGAAGCCGCTGCCGACGTGGCGGATGTCGTTGCGACCGAGAGCAGTCTCAGTCCGACAGCGCCGCGATCAAGCGGTCGATAAGCCCGATGGCCTTGAAGCGCGGGCTCATCGCCTGCTGCCACTGCTTCATCGCGCTCGGTGCGTTGAGCGCGATCCAGACTTCGCCCATGCGGTCGTAGCACTCGCCTTCGTGGGCCTGCTGCAAGAGGTCATCGAAGACGCGTGTGGTGAGGTCGCTCTCCGACCAGGACAGCACGGCGCCGAAACCGATGAACTCGCCGTCACAGTCGCAGCGGAAGCTATCGTCGATGCGCAAGCGCGCCAGCGCGATCGCATCGGTCACGATGCCGCGCTGCTCGGGGTCGAGAACGCGCAGCATGGCTCGCCGCAGGTCGATGGTCTTCCAGCCGGACGGCTCTCCCTTCCAGCCTCGTCGCTTCGGCCACGTCCTGGCCCAGGCCGGGAACGCATCGTCGAACAGGTCGCGGCTCACCATCTCGGCGCGCGCGGCTTCGCGTTCGGCCTCGTCTTCGCCGCAGTGCATGTCCAGCGCCGTCTCTTCATCCTCCTCGCCGTACCAATAGACCCACGACGCGACTTCGCGAGCGACCTCGGGGGTGAACAGCGGGTACGCGGTCATGCTCTGGCGACGCAGGACATGCAGCACGGTGGCGCCGAGGCCGGGGCATGCGGCTTCCAGTTCCTCCAGGCGTTGGCCGACCGGCCACTCCTGCACACCAGCCTCGCACCAGGAGACTTCGACGCCACCGTAGCGGCGAGGCTCGCGACTTGTACCCTGGTGAAGATGGTCGATGTAGCCGCCGGTGACGTCCAGCACCTGCATGTGGAACGTCGGCCGCAGGCAGCTCAGCGGCCCGATCTCGCGCGCCACCCACCTGCCGAGCGCCTGCTCGCAAGCACGCATCGAGTCGTCGAAGGAGTCGGGCAGATCGGAGTCGCGGAACGCCTTCGCGTCGAGCAGGAATTGGCTAATCGCGGCGTTGGCTGCGCCGAGCTGCCCCGGCACGATCTTGCGCGGCACACCCTCGGCGAGCCGAGGCAGCGCCAGCGCGGCATGCCTACCCGCGAGATGCACCAGCCCACCGCCGGCCGAAATCACGGCAGCGGCGCAAGCAGGCTGCTCGGCAACCGCACCCGGTCCTCGGCGTGCTCTTGGCGCTGTGCGTGCAGGTTGTGCTGCACGAACTCGCTCAGCGCTCGCGCGCA
Organism: Rubrivivax sp.; assembly: GCA_026125665.1. GTDB lineage: Bacteria > Pseudomonadota > Gammaproteobacteria > Burkholderiales > Burkholderiaceae_C > Rubrivivax. The sequence continues at coordinate 22,145 of JAHCKS010000023.1, read as the reverse complement.
GGCGTTCGCGCGGTGGTTCTGCAGCGAGCGACACAGTGTGGCTTCGGTACCGCCGAGGCCCTGGGCTTCGATGGCCGCGCGGCGACGGACTGCCGCGATGCGCAGGCCCTCAAGGGCTGCGCCCTTAGTGCCGACCGCCTTTCGGAACACGAACTCCTGCGTACCGTCGCGGACCTCGCCGGCCTCGATTCCGGCGCTGATCAGTTCGGGGTACTGCGCGCTGTAAAGGTCGCGTACGTCGCGCGGGTCGAGCCCGGGCACGTCCGGTAGCGTGATGCCGTTGTAGCGGAAAGTCCGCGTGACTTCCTGGATCGCAATCGACATGGTGTCGGTCCTTTGCGTGGTGTCGGTGGTGTCGGGCGATCGTGAAGGCCTGCGCCCTTGCGGTCAGTCTCCCGCTGCGAGTGCGGCTTTCAAGCTGCGCCTCTGGGGGTTAGCCGAACAGGTCAGCGACCTCGCCAGCGTTGTGTGCCGGCGCGCGCGGCTCACCAGCCGAAGCGTCGGCGTCGTCATCGGAGCCGGCCTCGCTCGTCGTGCTGGCAGGGGGAGTCGGTTGGGCAGTCGCCCCAGCCTTCGGCGTCGGTAAACCGGGCTTGTCAGGCCGCGCCTTGGTGCTGGCCTCGGTGGCCTTCTTCACCGATGCGGCCTTGGCCGCTTCGAGAACCTCCTTGGTGGCCTCGACCTGATCGGCGAGGCTTTGCCGCGTCTCGCGATAGCCCTTGAGGGCATCGATGAAACCCTCGTCAAACTCCTGCGGCGTCGCGGTCAGCGTGAGCGCCTTGGTCAAGGCCGAATCGTCTGCATCCTTGCCGGGCCTGGGGATCACGTTGATCGTCATCCTCCCGGCCTTGGCGTCGGCACTGATCGTCAGCGCGAGGCTCGCGCCGGATGCGAGTGCGAACAGTTCTTCGAACATCGTCATGAAAAGCTCCTGGTGAGGGGTCTGGTCCGGGGTGTGACCCCATGCAACCCATGCTAGGCAAGGGTCCGCGCGGCTCAAGGGTGGTCAGCGGTTCAGGCTGTCGCGGGCGCCTCGGCATCAGCCCTGGTGCTCGCCGAACCTGCGGCGGCGTCGGATGCGTCTTCGACACCCACCGTCGCTTCCTGCGCCGTTCCGTGCCGGGGGTAGCGCATCACAGCCGGAACCGTTCCCTGGTAGGCGAAGCCCTCGGCGTTCAGCAGCGCCTGCACGAAGGCGTCCTTCTTGCCGGCCCTGGCCGTCTTGAATCTGGCGCCCAACGCGGCCTTGAGGCCAACGTCGGCAGCCAGGCTTTCCAGCTCGCTGGTGGTGAACAGGTCGAGGAAGGCCTTGTCCCATCGGAAGCAGCGCGCCTCGTCCACATCGAGGTAGTTCAGCAGCAGTTCGAGGTTGTGCGTGTCCACCCCGAAAGCCGCCGACGCGATGGCAGCCTGCACGAGCCTGTCCACCTGATCCGCCACCACCTGGTCGGCGCGCCTCAGCGGCTCCCGCAAGTCGCTGCCGTGGGCTTCCCCAGGGCCGGCAATCTTGGCCAGGGCCTTCTCGAACTGAGCCGATTTGAGGTCCGCAGCGCGGCCTGCCAGCGTCAGCGCGATCAGCACCCGATGGCTGCGCTGCGGCTGCGCCATCAGCGCCGCAGCAAGCCACTTGCGCCACTGCGTGGTGCGGTACTCGACGACACGCTGTGGCGTCTGGTTGGTCGGGCGGCTGGACGCGGCCTTCGGCCGTCGCTTGTCGGCCGGTCGCGGGGTGGATGGGGTGCCGCGGCTGGCCGTGCTCTGGCTCGCAGCCAGGGGCTGCTGCGCAGCGTCTTCTCGCGTTGCCTTGCGCCAACGCGCCACCTTCTGGCTGTTGCAGGCGGCATCGAAGCACAACGAAGCCGTCACCGCCCCGCTGCTGCCCGGCATCGCCGACACCGCGGCCCCGTAGGACTTGCAGCCCTGGCACGACGCGTACTGCGCCGCGCCCACGCCGAGTTCGCCTTCGGCAGTGACGTGCAGCGGCACGAACCCACCGCCCTGGCGGATGACATGAACAACCGGGTACTCGACGCACAGCGCACTGGCCTTGGCGTCCACCGCCTGCTGTGTCAGCTCATCGAAGTGGGTCGGATGCTGGCAATGACCTTCCCTGATCGAGTCGGCGAACAGGCCGGCCTGGCGGGTGGAGTTGTGCGGGCACGCTGCGCAGGGCGCGGTGTCGAAGATCGCGTCGGCAAGGCGCCGGGCGTACTTGCCCAACTGGTCCTTGAGCACCGCGACCGGCACCTTGTGCGCGAGCAGGCCGGCGAGCACGCGGTCTTGCATGTCGGGCGGCACGCCGGTAAGCAGTTCGGCGTGGCCGAGTTGGATTTGGTGCTTGGTCAGCGCCGCCAGCACGCTCGGCGTGCAGGTCAGCAGGGCCAGCCGACGCGCCAGCAGCTCGGGCTTCCAGCCCATGCCGGCAGCCGTCTCGGCCTTGTCGCCGTGGTTGCGGTGAAGCTGGCGCTGCGCGGCTCGCGCCTGCTCCGCCGCCGACATCGGCGCGCGGTGATGGTTTTCGATCACCGCCATCGCCTCGGCAGTCGCGGGGCTGACCTCCTTGAACAGGACCGGCATGTCGTAGTCGTCGCCGAGCACGGTCTTGGCCGCACGCCAGCGGCGTTCGCCGACGACGATGGCGAAATCGTCGGTGCCGGGTACCGGCCGCACGACGATGGGCTGGATGACGCCGCCGACTGCCCGGATGCCTTCTTCGAGGTCGGCCATTTCGGCAGGATCGAAGTGCTCGCGCGGGTTGTCGCCCTGGACGATGCGGCGAATCGGTAGCGTGGGTGTGGCAGGAAGGTTCATGGTCGGCGGTGGGTGCATTGCGTTGATGCACCCATCGTCCCGCTGCGACCTCGGGTTTCAAGAGCGGCGCCATGCGCGCTCGCAGCGCTCGATCAGCCATGAAGCGCGCTCCTGACCGCGCGGATCAGCGCCGTGCGCTGCCGTGATCGGCGCAGTTCCATCGAGACCTCCAATTGAACGCCACGACCCGTGCGGCCTCGATTGCAGATGTTGCGAGGGACTGCGCCAGCCAGTCCCGCAGGTGCGTCTTCGCACGCGATCCCGGCCGCCCGCAACGCCGTGGACATGGCATTGCGCAGCGCTTGGTCACGCCCGCCCACCAAGACGATCTCGCCCGGAGCACCGCAACCATGCACAGAGATGACACGGTCGCACTCGCCCAGCATTTGGAGGCACTCGGGCTCGTCGAATCGCTCGCTCGACAAGTGCAACGCCGCAAAGTTGCCAGCCCTCAACAACCCCTCGAACACGTACAGACCGTAGTCGTCACCTGCGATCCCGCGTGCGATGTCGGACGTGAAGGCTTCGATGCCGCCGCCATGCGGCGCCACGATGGCGGTCGAAGACTGAGGGCGAGGAACAGCCACGATTCGATAGTCCTGGCCCGCCGCATACGCGGCAGCCAGGTCGGCGAAGGACTTGAAGTCCTTGGCAAGTTTGGAGGGCATAGGACATTCTGTCGCTCCGGCTGCATCTGCCCTCAACCGCCACAGCGCTGAAGGCATGCAACGCGCGCGTGCCGAAGGCGCTCTTCTCGCCTCCCAAGGACGCGCTCCGCGCAAGGGCTGAGCTGCACGCCGTCCCGCTACGACTGCTTCGGCAACCCCGCAAAGCCCCGCTGCCCGGCACCAACGGCCGCGGCCTCGTTGTCGCTCATTACTTCCCGGTTCTGATAGCCCACCGGCAAACGCACCGCGACGTCCTTGAGACCCACAGGTGGTACTGGTTGGCCGTATCGACGAGCCGAGACTCCGCGGGGTAGACCTCTAACGCTTCGTGCTCTTCGCCAACAATCATGTTCTTGATCTGCTGCAACTCGCGCCAGTCGTGGACCGGCGCTTTGTCCCGTCGCTTGATCGACAGCCGTAAGACATCGCCCGTCTCCTCCCCGAAAGGCGCATCGACAACTTCCACGTTGACCTGGTAGCGGTCGTTCATGTAGATCGCCTGCGCGAACAGCCGGCTGATCTGGGCCGAAGCGACCTCCTCAGACAAGCCATAGCGCGCCGCGAACGAGCGCACATCGAGTACCTCTTCCGGAACGACCGCCGGATGGAACGGCTCCAGCGGTGACGAGGCCACGCTGACCTGGTGAACCTCGATCCTGCTGTTGCTCAGCCGGTGATCGAGCGCGCTGGCCCATGCATCCCACGGGCCGCTGCAAGTAGGACCGACCTCGCAGTCCGCCATTGCGGGAACTCTCCAGGTGAACCAGAAGCGCCCGACGAGTTCGAGGCCATCCGCTTTGGTGCCGGAGTGGACGCGGTAGCCCTCGGCTTCGAGCATCTGGCGGGCGTGGTGTGCGAATCGCGATGAGGACATCGGTAGGGTCTGCTGACTGGGTGTGCAGCCAGCATCTCTCGGGCTCTCGCGGCGTCAACGGCTGCCGCAGTCGGTCGCATTTGAGGCGGGTCGCTCTTCTTCCAGAACCTGAGTCGCCACCGTGAACTCGCCGTAAAGCAGGTCGCTTCTCTGCCGCGCGCGCCGCAGATCGCCACCGCCGCAGGCGGCACGCGCGCACACTGGGGTCGCTCCTGCTCAGTCGCCCAAGCGCGCTGCTGAGCCACCCCGAACCCCTCGGGCGTTGCGGTCGATACCCGCCTGTTGAAGCCTGATCGCTTCACACGATGACGTGGCCGAGCCTCCGACCCGGCCCCTCTTCTCATTGCTCCACCCGATGCCCGCTCGCGGCGCATCCGCCCTCGACGGCCTCGAAGTCGCACCACCTCTCCTGTGTGCGCCGGCCGATCAACCCTTCCACGCAGCTCGCCGGCATCTACCGGCCGGCGGTCCGCTGCGCGCGCAAGGCCTCCGTCTTCTTTCCCAAAGGACTTGCCATGAGCTCCGTTTCCTTGATATGTCCCGATGCATCGCCCGAGTTGGTCCTCGCGTCGGCGCATCGTCCGCATCTCGTTCGCTTCTACGGCGGCGGCGGCAACGCCGAAGCGGTCGTCGCCGCTGCCAGCCTGGCCGCGGCGATCCAGGTCGCGAGCGAGCGCCTCGCTGCCGCCGGCGTGTCCGTTGCCGAGGTCATCCGCGATGACCAGTCCGGCGACATCTCGATGCTCACGAGTGACAGCGCCCCGGTGGTTGCCATCACCGCGAGCGAACTACTGCAACCCCCGATCGACAGCAGCGTCGAGCGCGCCTGCGTCGAACTCAAGCGCGGCGAACTCGCGTCTCTGGTCGCTCTGTTCTCGCCGGCCGGCGAGACAGCGACGGCCTGATCAGCCTCGTTGACCTTCCCCTTCGCTCGCGTCCCTCGAGGACGCGAGACGAACGGGTGACGGTCGACTTGTCCATCCACCTGCGGGGCGCGGCCCGCGGGGTCGGTTCCGCGCCATGCAAAGGAGTCGGCCATGCCCGAAATCTCCCTGAACCCAGAGCAGCGCGTGTACGTCATCTCCTGCGACGAAGGCTCAAGCTGCTTCGGCTTCGACAACGCACGCGATCACACGAACCAGATCGCAGAACTGCTGCATCGGCCCGATCTCGCATTCGGGCCCGAGGACCACGGCTTTCTTGCCGGCTACGAGAAGTACGGCATCGCCGTTCATGCGTGGAGCCGCTCACCGCTGGCGTCGAGAACCTACTTCGACCCCGGCACCGATCCGAAGGTGGCCGCCGTCTTGGAGCGCTGCCGTCGCAACGGGGCGAAGGTCCGGTTGATCCTCGGCGACCCTGGCACCGGCGAATCCTGGCTTGACGAGTACGACGTAGTCGGCCACATCGGCCGCTCCGCGGGCTTGCTCAAGGTGCCGTTGATCGTCGAGCCCGGAGAAGACGGTGGCCCGGCCATCCTGACGGCCTGCATCCTGGCGATCGTGGACTGGCAGACGGGCCGCTTCCTGTTCCGGCACTCGTCGTTTCGTGAACCGGAGCTCTCGATCGAGCGCTCGGCGCAGGCGGGCTACGCCTGGGACGTGCTGCTCCACAAGAAGGTCATCGCGCGGTTCCGGGACATCGCGCAGGCCGGCGGCTACGTCGCATTCATGCGGGGGGCAACGGTGGAGCTGCGCGTGTTCCGCTGAGGGGCGAAGGCGGGGCGGGGTCGAGGCTGCTGAGTCAGGCCGATTGCCACCGAACTCCGCACTAAGGGCCAGTCGCTACCGAGCGCGACTCGAGCCCCGCGGCTGCCATCCGGCGAGCGGCTCTCACACTGCAACGGCAACCTGGCTTCGGCCATCGCACGCTCGATGAGAGCGTCCCGACTCGTTCGGGCGTCGCGGTCGTTACCCGCATCGGCTTTCGCAGCGCTTCGCTGCTGACAGTCCGCGTGAGGCCCTGACGCTCTAGTCGCGTCGCTCAACCAACGCCTCGTGCGCCGTCCTTCACCGGCGGCCCGAAGCGCCTTCATTCATCCCAACGGGGACACACCTCCCCGTCGGGACCGGTGCGTTCCCCACACCCCTTGGAGAACCACCGATGGCACGCACCACTGCGGCCAGTCCGATCACGGGCTGGCTTCCGGGTTTCGACCCAAAAGCCGATCAGGCCGCTCCAGCCGCCGAGTCGAACGATCCGTCCGGCTGGGTGGACCTGTTCAGCCCGGCTGCGACCGTAGTCCCCGTACTGCACGAGCTGCCGCTCGAACCAGCGACGAAGCAGACATCCGATATCGATGTCGACAAGCAAGAAGACTCGCCTGGCTACGTCCGCGCCTCCTGGCGAGTTGCAGGCGCAGCGACCGGCACGCTCGAGACGCGGACACCGTGGCCACCGGTCGCACGTGCGCATCTCGACGGCCTGAGCGGCGCCGTCACCAAGTTCGACGGCAACGTCGCAGCGATCGAACTGCTGCAACGGCTCGAAGCCGAGGATCGCTCGGCCACCGCCGACGAACGCGGCGTGCTGCTGCGCTTCACGGGCTGGGGCGGCATTCCCGCAGCCTTCAACCTGGAAGGTAGGGATGCGGCCTGGGCAGCGCGGGCGCAGCGCCTCGCGGCGTCGCTTGACGCCAAAGACCATGCGTCGGCGCTGGCCTCGGTCAACAACAGCCACTACACCGAGATCCACGTGATCGAGGCGATCTGGCAAGCCGTCCAGCGCTTCGGCTTCGATGGCGGTCGTGTGCTCGAGCCGTCTGCCGGCGTCGGCCACTTCATCGGCGCGATGCCAAGCGCGCTCGTCGAGCGGTGCACCGTCACGGCGGTCGAGATCGACCGGGTGGCCGGGCGGCTGCTGCAAGCGCTGTATGGCCCGCACGGCGTCGATGTACGCATCGAGGCCTTCGAGAAGGTGTCTCTGCCCGAGAACTGGTTCGACCTGGCGATCGGCAACGTGCCGTTCGGCAACTACAAGGCCGCCGATGCGAGCCACCGCGCCTACGCGCGGTTCAGCATCCACAACTACTTCTTCGGCCGCGCGCTCGACCTGGTGCGGCCGGGCGGGCTGGTCTGCTTCATCACGAGCAGCCACACGATGGAATCGCAGTCGGACCACGTGCGCGAGTACCTGGCGGCTCAAGCCGAGCTGCTCGGCGCGATCCGGCTGCCCGCAGGAGCCTTCGCCGGCATCGCCGCGACCGAGGTGCAGACCGACATCCTGTTTCTGCGCAGGCGCGAACGCGGCGAGCAGACCCGTAGCGATTGGGTCCATCGCAGCCTCGTGCCCGAGGAGATGCGGCATCGGCAGTGCCGTGACCGCTACCCGCAGATCAACGCCTGGTACGCGCGGCAACCGCAGTTCTGCATCGGGCGCATCGCCTACCGCAGCAACGGCTACGACGAAGTACCGACGGCGGTGTTCGAGGGCGATCTGGAAGCGACGCTGCGCGAGCGCGTCGAGCTGCTGCCCGAAGGCGGCTACAAGCCAGCAGCCCGGGCCGAAGAACCCACGGTCAGGGCCGCAGTCCCTGCGGAACCCGGCGCTCGACCGGGAAGCTACCGGCTGCACCAGGGGCGCGTACATCGCGTCTCGGCAACCGAACTCGTGGACATCCACGACGAGCTGAACGCCACGCAGCGCAGCCGCATCACGGGCTTGTGCGCGATCAGGGGCCACGCGCGGGCGCTGCTCGACGCGCAACTGGCCCACGACGGCGACGGGCAACTTGCTAACCAGCGAGCAATGCTCAACGGCACCTACGACCGCTACGTCGCGCGTCACGGCTGCCTGAGCAACCGGGCCAACGCGCTGGCGTTTCGGCGCGACCCGGACTACCCGCTGCTGCTGTCATTGGAGCATTACGACGACGAGTCGGACACGGCGCGCAAAGCGGACCTGTTCAGCCGGCGCACCCTGCGCCGCGTGACGGCACCGGCGACGGCGGCCGATCCGGCCGAAGCGCTCGCTGCGTCCGTGCAGTGGCGCGGCCGGGTCGATCCGGCCTACATGGCCGATCTGCTGCAGGCGCCCGAGCAGGAAGTGCTGGACGCCCTGGCCGACGGCGGGCTCGTGTTCCTCGATCCGGACGACCGGGCATGGAAGACGGCCGACGACTACCTGTCGGGCAACGTCAAGACGAAGCTAAAGCAAGCCGTGCTGTCCGGTCCGGCCTACCGCGGCAACGTCGCTGCGCTGGAGAGGGTGCAGCCTGAAGACCTGTCGCCAGCGTCGATCGAGCCGCGGCTGGGCGCCGTGTGGATCCCCGCCGGCGATGTCGAGGCCTTCATCCGCGAAGTGCTGGAACTGAAGGACTGCGACGTGTCGTACTCGGCCGAGGCGGGAGCCTGGTCGGTGCGCTACCCCGAGTGGAGCGCGCGGCAGAACGTGAAGGTGACGCAGGAACTGGGGACCTCGCGCATGAACGCGATCGAACTGGTGATGGCAGCGCTGAACGTGCAGGTGCCGACGGTGCGCGACCGCGATCCGGAAACGGACCGCTACCTCGTCAATCCGGACGAGACGCTGGCCGCCCGCGAGAAGCTGGGCCAGCTCAAAGAGCGATTCGCGGCCTGGGCCTTCGAAGACACCGAGCGGCGCGAGCGGCTGTGCAGGATCTACAACGACCTGTTCAACGCCACACGGCCGCGGCACTTCGATGGTTCGCACCTGAAGCTGCCGGGGTTCTCCCACTGCTTCGAGCTGCACCCGCACCAGCTGAACGCGGTGTGGCGCATCGTGCAGGTCGGCAACACGGGGCTGTTCCACGTCGTCGGCGCCGGCAAGACCGCCGTGTGCGCGATCGCGAGCATGGAGATGCGCCGCCTGGGCTTCCTCGCGAAGCCCTGCCACGTGGTGCCGAACCACATGCTGGCGCAGTACACGGCGGAGTTCGTGCGCTTGTACCCGCAGGCCGCGGTGCTGATGGCCGCGAAGGAAGACCTGGAAGGCGACCGCCGGCGAGAGCTGGTGTCGCGCATCGCCACCGGCGATTGGGACGCGGTGGTCATCACGCACTCGAGCTTCGAGCGCATCCGGATGTCGCCGTCATTCACTCAAACCTACATCGAGGAAATCATGCATGAAATCGAAATGGCAGTGCGCGCCGAGAAGCAAGGTGACCGGTCGAACCGGATCATCAAGCAGCTCGAAGCGCAGAAGAAGAACTGGCGGGCGCGCCTGGAACGGCTGCTCGCCGACGGCAAGAAGGACGATCTGCTGACCTGGGAGCAGCTGGGTGTCGACGGCCTGTTCGTCGATGAAGCCCACCTGTTCAAGAACCTGTACCGGTTCACCAAGATGACGCGGGTCGCGGGCCTGCCGCTGACCAACTCGGAGCGCGCGTTCGACCTCTACCTGAAGACGCGCTACACGATGCAGCTGCATGAACGCCAACGCCCAGGCGCCCAACGCGGCGTGGTGTTCGCCACGGCAACCCCGGTCGCCAACACGATGGCCGAGATCCACACGATGCAACGCTACCTGCAGCCGCGGCGGCTGGAGGAACTGGGCCTGCAGCAGTTCGATGCGTGGGCCGCCACCTTCGGCGAAAGCATCACAGCGTTGGAGATAGCACCGGACGGCAGCGGCTACCGGATGCACACGAGGTTCGCTCGGTTCATCAACGTGCCGGAGCTGATGACGGTGTTCGGCGAGGTCGCCGACATCCGCACCGCGGAGATGCTGAACCTGCCGGTGCCCAAGCTGCGTGGCGGCAAGCCGCGCACGGTGGCCTGCCCGGCCAGCCCGGCGCTCAAGACCTACGTGCAGACGCTGGTGCAGCGCGCCGAAGCCATCCGCAACGGCGCCGTGGACCCGCGAGAAGACAACATGCTCGCGGTGACCAACGACGGCCGCCAAGCCGCGCTGGACTTCAGGCTGATCGCGCCGACGGCGGCCTTCGACCCGAAAGGAAAGGTGGCGGCTTGCGTCGACGAGGTGCTGGCCGTCTGGGAGCGCACGGCGGACTTCCGCGGGGCGCAACTGGTGTTCTGTGACCTGTCCTCGCCGAAGGGCGGCAAGGCCTTCAGCGTCTACGACGACATGAAGGCGCGGCTGATTGAGGCTGGCGTGCCCGAGCGCGAGATCGCGTTCATCCACGACGCGGACACCGACGCCCAGAAGGCGACGCTGTTCAAGGCGGTGCGCGAAGGCAAGGTCCGTGTGCTGTTCGGCTCGACCGCGAAGATGGGGATCGGCACCAACGTGCAGACCCGGCTGGCCGCCCTGCATCACCTCGATGCGCCGTGGCGGCCCTGCGATGTCGAGCAGCGCGACGGGCGCATCCTGCGTCAGGGCAACGAGTGCGAGGACGTGGAGATCTTCCGCTACGTCACCGAGGGGAGTTTCGACAGCTACATGTGGCAGACGCTGGAGACCAAGGCGCGCTTCATCGCCCAGGTGATGAAGGGCGACAAGGGGCTCCGGTCGCTCGAAGACGTGGAGCTGGCGGCGCTGTCGTACGCGGAGGTCAAGGCCCTGGCCAGCGGCAACCCGCTGGTGGTCGAGAAGGCGGGGGTAGACGCCGAGGTGGCGAAGCTCTCGACGTTGTTCTCGGTATGGCGCAGTCAGCGCTGGGACAACCAGCGTGAGGTCGGCAACCTGCCGATGCTGGTGGAGGCGCTGGAGAGGAAGATCGGCCTGATCGAGCTGGATGCTGCGGCTGTCGTGCCGCAGAGCATGGCGAACATTGCCGTCGAGCTGAACGGCCGGCGATTCGAGGGTGCAGATCAGATCGGGCAAGCGCTGCGGGACCTTGTGAAGACGGAGAAGGTCGGCCACCGGCGCTGGGCAACACCGACCGAGCGTGCCGTTGGACGCTTCGGCGGCATGACGTTGAACATCGGATGCTCACAAGGCGATGGTGTGCCGGCGTACCACCTGTCCGGGCATTGCCGCTACGAGGCCCAGGCCTTCCAAACGGGGCCGGCACTGGTCGCCGCGCTGCTGGCTGCGCTGGACTCGGTGAACGAGCAGCACGAGAAGAGCCAGGCACAACTGGCCTTGCGCCGCAAGCGGCTGGAAGACCTGCGCATCGAGATTGAGCGCCCGTTCGAGCACGAAGCCAGGCTCACCGATTTGCTGGTGCGCCAGCGCGAGCTGCTGAAGCGGCTGGACCTCGACAAGGACGAGGCCGGGAGCGCGAGGATCGAAGCGGAGGAGCCGCGCATCGCGGCATGACTCACGTGCGTTGAACCCTCATCGCCGAAAGGCGGTGAGGGCTTCTCTTTTTTCGCTCTGCGGCGGCACCTGCCCGTACACGTCGAAGCCGCCGAAAACAACCCGGCCGCACCGATGATTCCCTGTGGCGAGTGGCCAGCGGTCAACGGCGACACCACCCAACAACCATACTCGAAGGGCTTCCCGCAGACATCGCGTCTGCAAGCCTTCACTGGCGGCTTCGGCTGCCCTGAAGTCCAGCCTAGCTGGCGTCGCAGTCGTCACCTGCCAACGTTCGATCCGGCTCGTCCGGGACCGGTCACTCGCTGACCAAGAGCACGTTCAGCCCCCGAGCTGACAGTCGATCGATTGCCGAGCAGCCCACCGGCTGCTTGGCACCGAGCGAAGGCCTGCGCCCGCAAGGATGTGGGCCTTCAACCCGCGCGCCGCTCGGCGCGCAAAGAGCCGCTCCGCCCTCGCGGAGCTTCCCGAACGGGGAACCCCAAGTTCCCCGCCAGGGCTGGGCGTTCCCCTTCTTCGCGAAGGAGAACCCCATGAACGCCGTCATCTCGACGAGAGCCCTGAGCCCGGTGCCAACGCTCCTGGGCGGTTCCGGACGCGCTCGCGCGTCCACCGTGCAAGTCCGGCGCCTGCCGGTCCTGTTGCGGCCTTCGGTCAGCACGCCACTGCCCTCGGGCAGCACGGCATGTTGATCGACTGCTACCGTCGGCGCATCGCTGCGACCGCTATCCAACTGGCCAAGGAGGATCCCCTCCTGGTCAAGGAGATGATCAGCCGCTTGCGAGCAGCCGGTGAAATCGAAGCCGGCGACTTGGTCTACCTGGACCGGATCGCCGATCGCTGGATCGCCATCGCCGCTGCCAATGCGGCGCGTTCGGCAACCGCGTGCGTTGCACGTGCTTAGCCCACGCGCCCGGCCGCAACACTCGAGCAGTGTTGCGACGGGAGCAAGCCGTGGCCTGCGAGTTCGGCGCCTGCATGTCAGGCCCGCACCTGCGGACTACACCGTTCGCGCTCCGTCGAGGTCAAGCCGAGTCGTCGGCCACCCTCGGCGGACGCGAACCGCCCTCCATCTGGCTCTGCCGGCACCTCGCTGCAGAACCGTCGAATCGTCGCCACGACCTTCCTGGTCATGGTGCCGCTGACCCTGGGAGTTCACCGCCTCCCTCAAGGGGCAGGTGCCTCTCTGCATATCAAGGAGAAACACCATGCCCCTGAGCACGCTGCGGCAGAAGCCGCCGCGCCGCACCAGCGTCGCGACCGAGGAAGAACGCGCTTGGATCAGCTTCTATCGGCGCGTTGGCCACGACACGGCGCTCGCCGACGAAGTGCTGGCCCAGCTGGACGCTGACGGCGAGATGAAGCGGACGCACCTTGCGCTGTACCTGAGTTGCCGGGAATCGCTTCGGCTGCATGCCGAGCGCGAACGGCGCAACGCAAGGATCGGCGGGTTCGTTCGCGGTCTGTTCCATGCCGTGTTCGTTGCCATGCCCGCGGCTGCCGGCCGCAAGCTGAAGCGCAGCGGCGACCTTGCTGTCGCATGTCTGCCCGACGTGAACGCGGAGCCTGCGCATGCGCAAGTCGGGCGGCTCACCTCGGAGCCACCGTTCGAGGCCGCTCGCCGGGCCTTCGAAGCGTCAGCGCCTGCGGCGTCTTCGCGCAGCAGGACTGACTCACCGCCAGCCGCGGCAGAACCCACTCAGGTTCGGGCTGCCGAGTAGCGCATTGCCTGTAAGGTGGCCCTTTGGGATTAGGCCGCCTTCAGGCAGCGCTCGACTTCCTGGTCGATGAGCCAGTGCAGGAACCGCGTGTCCTTCGACACACCCCAGTAGTGGGCCTTGCATCGCTTCGCATATGCATCCAGGTCCGCGCGGGTTCGCACGCCGACCGGCGCCATCCCGGTGATGCGGTTCAGCCGGTCGAACTCCGGCCTGGTGAGCCGGATGCGGGAATCGAGGCACAGCATGGCAGGTGGACCCTTCAGGACGCCATCCTGCCGCATCGCCTGCCCCTACGGTCAAGCTGGGGGCAATGCGCGAGAGAAATTTCTGGGGTGGCATTCCGGTGATGATGCGGTGTCACCTGGGCGCCAGAACCGTTGTCAACCTGCTACCCGTGGCCGCCCCGCCACGCTACAGCTCCGCCTCCGCCATCAGCTCGGTCATCGTCATGTCCATCGCGTGCGCGACGCGAATGATCGACAAGATGCCCGGGTTCTGACCACCACGCTCGATGCTGCTCATGTAGGAACGGTCGATCGCGCTGCGATGCGCCAGTTCCTCCTGCGACACCCCAAGACTTCGCCGGCAGCGGCGAATGGCGGCACCGAGCGCCACCAGCGCCGGGTCGTTCGCGTGCCGAGAAGAGATGGGCATGCACCCATCGTCGGCATATGATGACGATCACACCACGGACGATCTTCCACATGCCACGGCAAGTAGCGTGTCGGCACGCGAGCAGGGTTCTTCAAACCCATCACGGTTGTCGACGTCGCGAGAGGTAGTACCGAGGTCGCGCAAGTTCGTCCCATGGTCGAACTCGATGCCACGGGAAACCGTCAGAGCGCCGCAGCCGTTCCCGGCGAGTCGGACCGATCCCGATTGCGGGTCGGTCCTCCGTGTACCAGACTGAAGAGACTTGGCCGCGCCCAACATGGAGCGGTGATTTCGGCTATGGCCGCGTCGCAGTCGATACCTGCCAAGACCATCGTGCCGACAGAGCGTCAGCACTTTCAACCTACAACGGGGCATCGTCCCCGATGGGGTCGGTGTTCCCACTCCACACGTGAAGGAGAACACCGTGATCGCACGCACCCTCGTGACGAACCGATCTGCGACGTCCCCATGCCCGATGTGTCCGGGCTACGGCGTGCCCTTGGGCACGCTGGGTGCCATCAACTGGTTCCGCTGCCGCCATTGCGGCTGGGACTTCGGTCGCCGAAGGCTTTCGCGACCGAAGCGTTCCCGGACCATCGAACAAGGAGGGCGTGATGCCCCAATCTGCAGCTGACACCCTTCGTGACCTTGCCGAACCCCTGGCTGCCATCTCCCTGCGACACCTCAGCCCCGAGACTCGCCAGAAGCTGAAGGACGACGAACTCTCGGTCAATGCCTACCCCACCGGCGTTGGAGGCCTCGTCTTCGTTGGCATACCTCGCCAGGCCGTGCCGAGAGAACAGGATCTGGCCGTCCTGTTCGATTCGGCTGAACAAGCCGGCATTGCGTGGCTGTTGTTCGATGACGAGGCCGAGGTGGTTGACGGCCTGCCCTTGTTCGCTCCGACCGAGCGCGACGTTAGCGACGACGGCTGACCCGGACCGACAAGCCGGGCGGCGCTTCTGCGGCCGTGCCTAAGCGGCCCTACGACGGGACCGCGTCCGGCACGGCCGCTGCCTGGATCGCTCGCGTACCTTGCTGCCCAAGGACATAGCGGTCGAGATCGATGACCGCGTCCGCCATCGCGGTCAGTTCCGGCGTCTGCGAGATGAACTACTCACGTTCGTAGCCGCCGAGCCTCAGCACCTCTCGCTTCATCGCCATGAACCGGCGCTTCCGATCTGGGTCCAGTGCGCCATCGGCCTCATCGGAGAACAGGGTCGAGTAGCGCCGGCCCGTGCTCTGGGCGAGGTACAAGGCGATCGCCCTGGTCAGGCAGGCTTCGATGATCGTGCGCTCGCCGCCGCTCATCCAGACCAGGCTCTTGCTCTCCGCGGATTCGGCGTCGTGCACGAGGATGTCGAAGCCCTCGCGTTGATCGCCGGTGGCGGTCTGCAGCAGGGTCTGGATACTCACCGTGAACCTCGCGCCATAGCTTGCCAGCAGCAGGTCGTTCGCCAATCCCGAGAGCTCGGGCCCGGCATCGTCGATCGCCAGCGCGATGAGGCCGTCGTTGCTCATGCAGCGAGCGAACAGCGCCCAGTTCCCGAGTTGATCCTCGATATGAGCCCGTCGATCATCACAACGGGATCGGCGCTCGGCAAGCGCCGATTGCTGCTCTCGATTGGCCTTGAGCAATTGCACGTCGCGCAGCGCCGCGACCTGAGCTTGCTCGGCCGTGAGAACCGCCGCGCGGCTCTGTGCAACGGACTCGCCGGCGGCGGTGAGTGTTGCGTCATCGAACCTGGCGGGCAGGCTTGCCAGCAGGCCGTCGATCCGTTCCAGCGCAGCCCGCACCTGCTCCGCATGCGAAGCAGTCTGCGCCAACATCGCTTGCCGCGACGCGTAGATGCGTGATCGTTCCTGCTTCTCTTCGTCGGTCTCCGCTGCGGCGCCGGAGCCCTCGACCGGGCCCAACGCCCTCAACTCCTCGTCGATGATTTCCAGCTCGGCCCGAGCCTGATCGCAGGCCGGAAGCCGGGCCGCGAGCGCTTGAATCGACAACAGTCGCGTTCGCGCCGTGTCTTCCCTTCGTTCGGCACTGCTCAGCCCACGCAGCGCGTCGGCCAGGGCTTCGCGCTCGATCCGCAGCACAGCGAGGCAGGCCTTCGCCGATGTGATGTCGCCTGCCACGCGCTCGATCTGTGCCTGAGCACTGGGGATCAAGACTTGTGCGGCGCGGGCATCGCCCAGGAGCTTGCAACGCCCCTGAAGATCGGTGCCCGAACATGGCACCTCACCAGTCAACCCGAATCTGGCGGCGAGATCTCGCGCGTCGAGCGCAGCCCGACCTGCTTCCTGCTCCAGGGCGGCAAGGCGCTGCTCGCCCAACCGAATGTCCGCTTCGCAACGTGCCAGCAACTGCGCTCGTTCGCGACCGAGGCGCGTGTGCTCGGTGCGTTGGGCCAGTACGCGTTCGGCAAGGGGCAGCCTGTTGCTGGCGTGTTGCACCGCCGACACCGGCTCGAGCGTCGAGCGGCAGCGCTGCCGGGCACGCTCCAACGTGAGCCGCTTCTTGCGCGCCGCATCGAGTCGACCCGCAATCCGACATTCGAGCTGCTGGAGACGCTCGCGTTCGTCACGATCCTGCTTCTGCAGGCGCGCCTTCGCTTGCTCGTCGCTGTCAGCAACGGCTTGCCGTTCCGATCGCAGTTGTTGCCTCCGCGACTCGACACCGGCGGACTGTTCCTTCAGCGCGGCCAGCCGCGCATGCAGGGCCTGCGCCTCGTCCAATGCATGTTGCGCGACCGCCCGGGACGCCGTGGCCTCCTGCAACCCTTGCGGCGCCCCCTCGAGCCGCAGCCGCTCGGCATCCAGGCGCTGCGCCTCTGCCGCGATGCCGGCAGCGTCCTGCCTGACTACCGCCAGTCCCGCACGCAGCAGGCGAGCGGTTTCCGACGCCTTCTGCCCCAGCGTCTGAATCTGCGCCTGGCCGAGCAGATCGGCGAGCAGCGACTTGATCTCCGCGTTCTTGTAGGCACTGAGCGCCCGTTTGCCTTGGGCGGCGAAGACGGAGGTGAAGAAGGTATCGGCGCTGCCGCAGATCGCCTCAACGCAGCGCTCGTAGGTCGCGACCTTGCCGTCGGATACGGTGCCGTCCTCCAGCGTGACAGGGCGCCAGCCGCCGTCGTCGCCCACCACATGCAGATACGCCTCGGTGCGGCGCTTACCAGCGTTGCGGATGACGATCTGCGATCGGTAGCTCCGGCCTTCGTGCGCCCAGGTCAGGTCTTTGAGGCTCTCGGAGAGACACACATGGTCGTAGAACGAGAAGCCGCCCGGACCGGCAGCCGCGGCGCGCGACGGCATCGTCAGGTACGGCGTTTAGGTTGCATTCGCGAGTGTCAACGCCCTTGGTTTGAGCAGCCTCGCTGCCTACAGTCACCTCACGCCCGGGCAGCCCAGCCTCTTTCAGAGGCGAGTAGCCCGCCGCGTCCCGCGTTTTCGAACAACGCCACAGGAGGTCGCGAACATGGTCGCGCGCCGACTACGCAGTTCATTCAGTGCCTCGACGTTGACACGGCTTCGCCAGATGCCGGCCTGCGACGCGCTTGCGCTGCTGGCCACCCACCTCAAGGTTGACCCGACGTATCGGCCAATCAAGGACGATCAGAGCCAGCGTTGGCACCTGAGCACCGGCCGCGGCGATTTCGAGATCGTGACCACGGGTCCCAAGTGGTACGACACACGTGCGAGGCATGGCGGAGGTGGCGCCATCGACTTGGCGATTTACCTCCTGGATGTGCCATTCGTCGACGCCGTCAAGCTTCTGACCCGCAAGGCAGCGCCTCATGGTTCAGATCATCCGCAAGGCCTCGCTGCCGACCCCTGATGAAGTGGCCGCGCGAACGCGCGACGCTGCCGAACAGGCGCGCGCTGTCGCCGTGCGCGAGCCTCGGCCCGCCGGATTCCCGCTTCTGTTCACCAGACACTGGCAGTTGATCGAACCGGCGGTCGCCTTCCTGCATGAACACTCGGTCCAGCGCGCCCATACCGACGACACGCGGAGGACCTACGCCGAGATCCTGTACGACTGGTTCGAGACGCTCGAGCAGAACGACATCCCGTGGGAGAGCGCCGACGCGGTCGACCTCGTGGCCTATCGGAACCGCATGATGGCGCAGCCGAGCCCCCACACCGGCCGCCCGTACCGGACGACGACCATCAATCATCGCGTTCGTGGCGTGCTTCGGTTCTACGAGTGGGCAGTTCGGACGCAATGGTTGAACGCCTCGCCGCTGGCGGACAAGACGCGCGACCTCCGGCTCGCACGGCATCAGCGGCCGACGCAGGCCAGTCACGCTGCGACCCATGAACACAGCATCTTCATCCTTCGGCAGTACGAGGCGTTGCCGAGGCCGTTGGTCTCCGAGCAGGCGCGCGAACTCCTCGCGGAGCTCGCACCGCCCTACGACCTGATGGCACGCTGGCAGCTGTATACGGGCCTGCGCATCAGCGAACTGCTGCGCCTCAGCGTCAACGACATAGGCCATCGCCGTGCGTCAGCCACGCTGCACCACGCGATCGAGGTCATTCGCAAGGGCCGCAAGCCCGGCCACGTGATCGCGCCGGCCAGCCTGCTCGACGAGACCGACGGCTACGTCAGCGGCCATCGCTTCGCCTGGCTGGCACGCGCCCGACGCAAGGGGCGGATCGCCGAGCACAATGCCCTGTTCGTCAACGCCCGCGGTGCACCCGCGGGCAAGAACGCCTATCAGCGAGCCGTGAGCCAGGCGGGTCTGGCCTGCGGGTTCAAGGCCACCACGCACCTGCTGCGGGCCACCTTCGCGTGCATGCTGCTCGCCCGGCTCGAGCACCTGGCCGACCGAGGCGCCAAGATCAACCCTCTGATCGTCGTGAAGGTGCTGCTTGGCCACGAGCACCTCGACACCACCGACCGCTACCTTCGCGCCGTTGCCGTCGACCCATGCGTCCTCAAGGACGTGCTCGACACGCTGCTGTCGGAGACGGGGGCGCCATGAAGTCGCCGCGCCAGAGCATACGTCGGGTCCTGTCGCACGAAGCGGTGGCGGCGCCAGCGCACGACGCGCAGCCCGCTCGCTTCGATGCCCCTCGTGTGGTTCGCAAGACGGTCGTCGACTTTTCGTCACTGTGCTTGCCAGAGGACGTGCGGCTCGCGCTGGCACAGGCGTTCTGGAGCCACCTCGGAGCCCGGTCGCCCCGCAGCATCAAGTCATGCTGGACCTCGGTGCTGACTTTCAACCGCTTCGCGGCCGAATCGGGAGCCGTCGCGTCGCTCGCGGACCTGGACCGACGGATGCTGGTGCGCTATGTCGAGTGGCTCAACGCCCAACGGCGCTCGGACGGCAGGCCATGGGCAATCTCCACGCGAGCTGGGGTCTACAGTGCGTTGCGCCGGCTGCTGCGCTGGCTCGAACGCTGTCGCCCCGATCTCGTCGGCCACATCGACCACTCTTTCACGCCCTTTCCAGGGCGCGGCCGCGACGACCCCTCACGCGCGACGCTGCCGGCACGCGAGCTCCGCGCCATCCTGCGTGCTTGCGAAGCAGACATCGCTGCGATGAGGGAAGCGCGCGCATCGGCCGCCGCGCAGCGCGCTGCCGATGGCGACAAGGTCGGCTCTTTGGGTTGGCTTCTTGCCGAGGTCGATCGACGCTTCGGCGGCATCGTGCCCAGCGGCCTCGAGCTGCAACGGCGCGGCAACCATCCGTTGCAGCTGGCGGTGCGACGGTGGGGCGGCGCCAAGCAGATCGAGCCCTGCCTGTACCCGCGTGCCGTCTCGCTGCTGCCGTACTACCTGGCCATCATGATCCACACGGCCGGCAACCCCGAGCCCATCGCCGAACTCGCGCGCGACTGCCTGCAGGAGGTCCCCCTGCTGGAGAACCGCCAAGCGCTGGTGTGGTTCAAGGCCCGCGCCGGACGCCTGCAGCGACGCACGTTCGAACGTGACGCCCCGTTCGAGCCGCCGGCGCTGATCAGGGACATCCTCGCCTGGAACGAGCAGTTGCGGCCGCTCGCACCACCGGAACAGCGCAACCGCCTCTTCATCTTCAAGGGACTGCGCACCGTGAACGCGATGTCCACCGTCACGGTCCACCACCTGCTCGCGCAATTCTGCGAACGCCATGGCCTTGCTGCGTTTTCGTTGGTGAGCATTCGGCCCAGCGTCCTGTGCAACTTCTACCGCGCCAGCGGCGATCTGCTTCGAACGCGGGCTTTGGCCAACCACGCCAACATCGCGACGACCGTCCGCTATGTCGAGGTGCCGGTCGTCCGCAGGCACAACCACGTGCGCATCGCCGCATTGCAAGAGGCCTTCATCGAGCACCTCACAGCGTCGACCAAGTCGTCTCCGCCGGTGGCCGCGGCGTCACCGCCGAGCGCGCGGCTCCCATCGGGCGAGCTGGTTTCGATGTTCGGCTTCGACTGCAAGGATCCGCTGGCCGGCACCGCGCCGGGTACACGTCAGGGCGAGCTCTGCACCAACTTCATGGGCTGCTTCACCTGCCCCAACGCCGTGATCGCGCCGGAGCCGCTGACGGTGGCTCGTCTGCTCCAGGCGCGTGACCACCTTCGCGCCGCGGCAGCGACGCTGCATCCCGCGCGCTGGCAGGCCTTCTACGCGCCCCAGCTACGCATCCTCGAGGAGGACATCTTGCCGCGCTTCGCCGAACGAGAGCTCGCGGCGGCCGAGTCGCTGTTGTCGCAACTTCCGCCGCTGCTGGACCTGCGCTGAGGCCGCTGCCATGCCAGCCCTGCAGGACATCGTCACCGACCGTCCCGCCGTCCCCGCGGGCGAACGCGCCGGCGATCGTGGATGGTTCCTGCTCGACTCGAGGTGGGAAGACGATGTCTGGATTCTTGCGCCAGGCAACGCGCTGGAAGAACGGCAGCCTGTGCGCCTGCGCTGGGACTTCGATCTGCGAGACGGCCGACGATTCACCGACGAGCGCTACGCCACGCTGCGGGAGACCAGCAGGCAGCTCGTCGCCCTCATCCGATCGCGCTCGCTGTCCACCGGCCTGCCTCTGCGTCCGAGCACGGTGGCGCAGTACTTTCACACCCTGCGCTGCCTGCTTCAATGGATGGACGGTGAGGGCTTCAGCCGCTTTGGAGCGCTCGACCCGCCGGCGCTGCTGGAATTCCAGCAGTGGCTGCGCACGCGCCCCCTGACTGGCCACCCCTCGCAGCGAGCGCCGGGGACCGTGCAGCGCCACCTGTACCTGTTCGCGTACTTCCATCGCTTTCGCGGCGAACTCGACGACAGCGTGTGCTTCGACCCCTTTGCGGGACACGATCAGCGCCAGGCCGCCGGCTATCACGAGGGGCTGCGTCGACCCTGGCCTTACACGCCGGACACCGTAGCCGTGGCATTGGTGCAGGCGGCCATCGACATCCTCACCCGCGACGCTCCCATCGTTCTGCGCGCCTGGCCGACTTATCGGCAGGCGGCGACCGGCGGTCGTGGTGCGGGCCATGCCCACACCGGAAGAGCGACACGGGCACTTCGAAGCGCCAGCGCCGGCATCCCCGATGGTGATTCCCCGGTGCGATCGGTCCGCGAACTCGTCCTGCGCACCGACTTGCTGTATGCCGCCTGCTTCGTCGTCATCTCCTACTTGGTCGGCCCGCGCGTCAGCGAGATCCTGCACTTGAAGGCCGGCTGCGTGCAGCACCGTTGCGCCGACGGCGCCAGCGAGCCGGTCACCGTGATCGTCGGGGCGATCTTCAAGCGCCAATCGGGCTACCACGGGCGGCCGCACGAATGGGTTGCACCTCCTGCCGCGGTGCAGGCCGTGGCGGTGCTCGAAGCCTTGTCCGCCGGGCACCGCGCCGTCTCCGGACGCGACGAGTTGTGGTTGCGCCGCTGGCACGGCAACGGCGCGACGGAGTGGCACGAGGTCCTGCCCGAACTGCTCGAGATTCCGTCGATCGCACGGATCAACATCCAGCTGCAGCGCTTTGGCGCCTGGCTGGGCCTTACGCACCAGGACCGGCCGTGGCGGCTCTCCACGCACCAGGGCCGCAAGACCTTCGCCAGGTTCGCGGCGTTGCGCGACAGGACTTGCCTGTTCGCGCTGGCCCAGCAACTCGGTCATCGCGAACGGGCCGAGACCGACCATGGCTACGCCGGCTCCGACTACCGGCTCGCCCAGGAGATCGACGCCGAGATCCTGCAGCAGTCGGTCAACGCGTGGGAACACATGCTGGCGACACCCGGCCTGGGCGGCCGCGCCGGCGAGGAGATCA
>JAHCKS010000220.1 GCA_026125665.1 Rubrivivax sp. | reverse complement strand
GAGCTGGCAGGCCAGCCACGACGCGAAGACGATGAAGGCGGTGACGCCGGCGCCGACGATGAGGTCGCCGTTCCTCATCTGCCCGAAGGCGCGGCAGATGAGGTCGTAGACGAACCAGAAGGCGACGAGGAAACCGAGCGACGCGGCGATGGCGGCGCCCGCAGACCAGTCGTGCACGCTCTTGTCGACGAGGAAGCTGCCGGCGTTGAACAGGTACAGCACCGTGAAGAGCGCGAAGCCGGTGAGCCAGGTGCTGTAGCTCTCCCAGTAGCTCCAGTGCAGGTTCTCCGGCAGCGGCCGCCAGCGCGGCGCCACCATGTACTTGTTCGAGTGGTAGAAGCCGCCGCCGTGCACGGCCCACAGCTCGCCGTCCACGCCCTTGCCCTTCAGCTCGTCGCTCTCGGGCTTCGTCAGGCTGTTGTCGAGCAGCACGAAGTAGAACGACGAGCCGATCCAGGCGATGGCCGTGATGACATGCGCCCAGCGCAGCAGCAGGTTGGCCCAGTCGAGCAGGTAGGCGTCCATCGGGCAGTCTCCACGCGGCGGGCCTGCGCGGGCCGGCTGCAGCCGGCGCCGCGCGGCGTCCGCTCTCTGTCTCGTTGTCCCGGTTCTCTCGAGTACGTCGGGGGAATGTGCGGCGCCGGGCATTGTCTGCCCGGGGGCCGGCGCGCTCAGGGCTTGATGTCGGCCGCCTTGATCGCCGGCGCCCAGTCGGCCACCTGCCTGGCGACGAAGGCGGTGAACTCCGGCGAGCTCATGCGCACCGGGGTGATGCCCAGCTCCTCGAAGCGCCTGGCAATGGCCGGGTCGGCGATGATGGTGGCCAGCGCCTTGCCGAGCTTTTCGGTCACCTCGGCCGGCAGCCCGGCCGGGCCCGACACGCCGAAGTAGTTCTCGGCCACGAGCTGCGGATAGCCGACCTCCACCACGGTCGGGACCTCGGGCAGCAGCGGCGAGCGCGTGCGCGTCGTCACCGCCAGCGCGCGGATCTGGCCTGCCTTGACCATCGGCACGAACGCGGTGATGACGTCGATGCCCAGCGGGATCTGGCCGGAGATGAGGTCGGTGGTCATCGGCGCGCCGCCGCGATAGGGCACGTGCGTCATCTGGATCTTCATCGCCGACTTCGTCATCTCGCCGACGATGTGGCCGATCGATCCCGGGCCGCCGCTGCCGAACGTGTAGCCGGGTGCCGCGGCGGCGGCCGGCAGCTCCTTCAGCGAGCCCGGTCCGATCTTCGGGTTGGCCATCAGCAGCACCGGCGCCACGCCGAGCATCGCGACGTGGGTGAACTGCTTCACCGGGTCGTACGGCAGCCTGGGCACCGTGTAGGGCCCGATCGACGTCGGCGTGCTGTTCGAGAGCATCAGCGTGTAGCCGTCCGGCGCGGCGCGCGCCACGTCGGCCCCGCCCAGCGTGCCGCCGGCGCCGGGCTTGTTGTCGACGATCACCGGCTGCCCGAGGGCCTTGGCCAGAGGTTCGGAGATCGCGCGCGCGACGATGTCGCTGGCGCCGCCCGCAGCGAAGGTGACGACGACGCGGATCGGCTTCTCGGGCCACGCGGCGTGCGCCGGCAGGGCGAGGAACGCGAAAGCGGAAACGGCCAGCGCCGTGGCGTGGCCGAAGTGTGGGAGGACTTTCATCGAGGATGCTCCACGGCAGGCCGACGGCGGGACAGGGAGGGATCGAGGCCGCCAGCCTGCACTGTATACACTAATGTGCGCACATCGGGTCGGGTTTCCCCCGGTTCCGGTCGGTCGATCCCGGTGCCTGTGGCGTTCCACCCTGGTTCGGCCGCCCAGGGCCGGTGCGGAGGCTTGTGTCGCCCGCGTCGACTGTATACAGTCGGCCGCACGAACCCCGCCCGACCGCAGGCCCGCCCCATGCCCCGCAAGCCCGCTTCGCCCGCGCTGCGTCTCGTCGACGCCGCTCGTTCGGGCACGGCGGGGGCCGGCGGCGGCCCCGCGGCCAGCAGCACCGACCAGATCGTCGACAGCATCACCACGGCCATCGTCGAGCGCCGCCTGATGCCGGGCACGCGGCTGGTGGAGCAGCAGATCGCCGACGTCTTCGGCGTCTCGCGCACCGTCGTGCGGCAGGCCCTCAACCAGCTCAGCCGCGACCGGCTGGTGACGCTCGAGCCGGCCCGCGGCGCCTGCGTCGCGATGCCCAGCGTCGAGGAGGCGCGCCAGGTGTTCGAGGTGCGGCGCATGGTCGAAGGGGGCATGGTGCGCCAGCTCGCCGCGTGCATCACCGGGGCGCAGCTGGCCGAGCTGCGCGCGCACCTGCGCGAAGAGCGCGGCGCCGTCTCGCGCGTCGACGTCTCCGGCCGCACGCGGCTGCTGGCCGACTTCCACGTCGTGCTCGCCCGCATGCTCGGCAACGAGGTGCTGGCCGAGCTCGTGGCCGACCTGCTCAGCCGCTCGCAGCTCATCGCGCTGATGTACCAGAGCGCCCACTCGGCCGAACATTCGCAGGGCGAGCACGTGCAGATCGTCGAGGCGCTCGAGCGGCGCGACGCGCGTGCCGCCGTGCGGCTGATGGAGCAGCACCTCGCCAGCGTCGAGCGCAACCTGCGGCTGGATCCGCGTACGCCCGACCTGGCCGCCGTGCTGCGGCCGCGCGGCTGAGCCCGAGCCACTGCCCCGAAGCCTTCCGCCCCACGCCCCATGCCCACACCCCGCTATCCGCGCGACCTGCACGGCCACGGTCGGCGGCCACCGCACCCGCGCTGGCCGGGCGGCGCGCGCGTCGCGGTGCAGTTCGTGC
The DNA here is from genome assembly GCA_026125665.1 of Rubrivivax sp. Taxonomy (GTDB): domain Bacteria; phylum Pseudomonadota; class Gammaproteobacteria; order Burkholderiales; family Burkholderiaceae_C; genus Rubrivivax. The sequence continues at coordinate 1,663 of JAHCKS010000220.1, read as the reverse complement.
TGAACTACGAGGAGGGCGGCGAGAACAGCGTGCTGCACGGCGATGCGGGCAGCGAGCAGTTCCTCTCCGAGATGTTCAACCCGGCGGCCTACCCGGCGCGGCATCTCAGCATGGAGGGCATCTACGAGTACGGCAGCCGCGTCGGCGTGTGGCGCCTGCTGCGCGAGTTCGAGCGCCGCGGCCTGCCTCTCACGGTGTTCGGCGTCGGCATGGCGCTGGAGCGTTGCCCCGACGTGACGGCGGCCTTCGTCGAGCTCGGCCACGAGATCGCCTGCCACGGCTGGCGCTGGATCCACTACCAGAACGTCGAAGAGGCGGTCGAACGCGAGCACATGCGCCTTTGCACCGAGGTCGTCGAGCGGCTGGCGGGCCGGCGCCCCGGCGACGAGGGCCGGGTGCACGGCCGCGGCTGGTACACCGGCCGCGACAGCCCGAACACGCGCCGGCTCGTCGCCGACCAGGGCGGCTTCGAGTACGACAGCGACTACTACGGCGACGACCTGCCCTTCTGGCTGCAGGTGCGCAGGAGCGACGGCACGCATGTGCCGCACCTGGTCGTGCCCTACACGCTGGACTGCAACGACATGCGCTTCGCGCTGCCGCAGGGATTCAGCCACGGCGACCCGTTCTTCCAGTACCTGCGCGACGCGTTCGACGTGCACTACGCCGAAGGCGAGCGCGATCCGGCCGATGGCGGCGGCGGGCCGGCGATGATGAGCATCGGCATGCACTGCCGCCTGCTCGGCCGCCCCGGGCGCATGCGCGCGCTGCAGCACTTCCTCGACCACGTGCAGCGGCACGACCGCGTCTGGGTCACGCGGCGCATCGACATCGCGCGGCACTGGCGGGCCGTGCACCCGTTCGATGCGAGCACCGCCTTCGTGTGGGAGTCCTGACGATGCCGCTCACGCTCAGCCAGCTCAACGCCGCCACGCAGCCCCAGTTCACGGCGCTGCTCGACGGCACCTACGAACACTCGCCGTGGATCGCCGAGGCGGCCTGGGCGAAGCGGCCGTTCGCCTCGCTGGCCGCGCTGAAGCGCGCGCTCGTGGAAGTGCTGCGCGAAGCCGGGCGCGAACGCCAGCTCGCGCTGATCCGCGCCCACCCCGAGCTCGCCGGCAAGGCGATGGTGAGCAAGACGCTGACTGCCGAGAGCACGAACGAGCAGGGCAAGGCCGGGCTCACCGACTGCACGCCCGAAGAGTTCACGAAGATCCAGAAGCTCAACGCCGACTACAACGCGAAGTTCGGCTGGCCTTTCATCCTGGCCGTGCGCGGGCCGCGGGGTTCAGGGTTGAGCCGCCGCGAGATCATCGACACCTTCGAGCGCCGTGCCGGCGGGCACCCGGACTTCGAGTTCGCCGAATGCCTGCGCAACATCCACCGCATCGCCGAGATCCGCCTCGCCGACAAGTTCGACCACGCGCCCGCGGCCGGCAACCGCGTGTGGGACTGGGCCGAGGCGCTGGCCGCCGAGAGCGACCCCGGTTTTAAGGAGCAGGGCCAGCTCACGGTGACCTACCTCACCGAGGCGCACCGCGCCTGCGCGCGCCGCATCGAGGGCTGGATGCGCGACGCCGGCTTCGACGAGGTGGGCATCGACGCGGTGGGCAACGTGATCGGCGTCTACCACGGCAGCGACGCCGCCGCGCCGCGCCTGCTG
>JAHCKS010000219.1 GCA_026125665.1 Rubrivivax sp. | reverse complement strand
CGGCGAAGGCCTTGAACGACGCGAGCTGCTCGTCCCACGTCGCCTCCAGCTCGTCGAGCCAGCGGCGCAGCGGCCGCAGCGCAGCCGGCACCAGTTCGTACAGGCGCACGCGCGCGTCGTCGGCGATGGTGCCATCGAACACCAGCCCGGCTTCGCGCAGCACGCGCAGGTGCCGGCTGAGCGCCGGCGCGCTGGCGTGCAACGACGCGGCCAGCTCGCCGGCACGGTGCGGGCGCTGCACGAGCGCGCGCACGATGGCGCGCCGTGTCGGGTCGGCCAGTGCCGCGAAGGCCTGGTCGACGGCGGCTTCGTTGGCGCGCGGGGCCATCGGCGGAGGGCCGGGTTCGTCGCGCCTCAGATCGGCGGCTGGCCGTGCGGGTTGCGCAGGCGCTCGGTCACCCACCACAGGTGCCCCTCGGGATCGAGCGCGCCGTAGCTGAGATCGGCCCAGTACTCGTCGCCGTAGTCGTGCGTGGCCGGCTCCTCGTAGATGCGGGCACCGGCGGCGCGAGCCCGCTCGCAGTGCGCGCGCGCATCGTCGACGAAGAACATCAGCGTCTGCGTCGTCGCGCCGTCGAGCGAGGCGGGGCTGCGCATCACGCGCTTCCATGCGCGTGCGGCGGCGGTGTCTTCCTGCGAGACCATGACGAGGCCGTCGCCGTATTCCATCTCGCAATGCTCGACGCGGCCGCCCTCGCCTTCGACGCGCAGGCGCACCTCGAAGCCGAAGGCGCGGCCGAGCCAGTCGATGGCGGCCGGGGCGTCGCGGTAGACGACACAGCTGGAGAAACGCGGCCAGTCGGGAGGTGTGGGTTTCATGGCGGCGACGGCTCCTGGATGATTGCGGATGAGGTCAATTATTAACGTGACCGGGAATCAAATGCAAGAGGCCGGGATGGGTGGCGCGGGGAGGTGGTGCAGCCCCCCCGCGGCCTCGGACTCGTGCGCCGCGACTCCGCACGAAGCAAGGGTTCGGCTTCTCGTGAGCATCCCAGGCCCGTGACCGCGGCAGGCGTTCGCGAGGAAGCCGTGGGCGGCCCACGATCGCGGCGCGCCGGGCCGACGCCGTGGGGCCGCTCAGGGCATGGCACCCGAACACACGACGAAGGGCCGAGCGAACGTCACCGCCGCCGCCGCGCCTCGGGTGCCATGCCCTGAGCGGCCCCCCGCGGCCTCGGACTTGCACACCGCGATTCCGCATGAAGCAAGCGATCGACATGCGGCGCGTCTGACACCTTCCTCGTCACTGGCGGTCGGCGGTGGGCGGGTCGCAACGCGGGTCGATGCCGTAGCCGGCGTCGCGCACCTTGTCCACCGGGACGTCCACCGTCACCTGGAACCACAGGCAGTCGTTGGTCGGGTAGCGCCAGCTCCAGACCTCGGCGCCCATCCAGCCCACGCCCTGCCGCTCGCCCGGCGTGCCCAGCTCGCGCAGCAGCGCGGCGCGCGACATGCCCGGCGCCCGGCCCTGGAAGCCGGCGAAGTTCGCCTCGTTGAGCACCTGCGCCGCCGCGAGCACGCGGCCGCCGGCATCGACGTCGACCATCCACGTGGTGCGGCCGAACGGGCCGGTGGCGAACTCCAGCCGCTCGGCGCCGGCCGGCATCTCGTAACGCGCCGTCGGCTTGCCCAGGCGGCCCAGCACGGCGTCGCGCGTCTCACCCGGCGTCACGTTCGGCTGCAGCGCGGCGCAGGCCGAAAGCACCATCGCGGCGGCCGCCGGCACCAACGCGGCCGCCCGCCGCGCGGCCGGTCGCGCCGCGCGCTCAGGCGCCATCACCACCTTCGTCATCGATCTGGCTGACATCGCACTCTCCCGCGGCGAGCGGGCCCCGGCCCGGCGCCCGAGCCGTATACGCGCGAGTCGGCCGGCCCATTGCGTCATCGCGCCGCCACTTCACTGCGTGTTGTCGGGCGAGCCGACCCGGATCACCGCCGCGTCGGGCACGTCGGAGTACAGCCGCTCCACGGCCGCGGCGCGGTGCGTCAGCACGGCGCGCTGGTTGATCGAGCCCTTGTCGGTGAGCTCGCCGCGGTCCAGCGACGGCGGCTCGGCCATCAGCAGCGCACGTGTCGGCCGGTTCGAGCTGCCCGTACCCGCCTCCCACATCGCCTTCAGCCAGTTGCGGAAGAAGCCGCGCACCTTCGGGTGCGCGAGCGTCACTTCCGGCGGCTCGTCGCGCGCCGCGCCGGCCAGCGCACGCACGTCGTCCAGGCGCGGGAAGACGAGGAAGCCGACCTCGTCGCGGTTGAGGCCGGCGACGACCACGTCCTGCACCAGCGGGTGGCCGCTGAGGATGGCCTGCGTGCGCAGCGGCCCGACGCTGACGAAGGTGCCCGTGGCGAGCTTGAAGTCCTCGGCGATGCGGCCGTCGAAGACGAGCCCCTTCGTCGGGTCGGGCGGGTCGCCTTCGTCGCGCCAGCGCACCGCGTCGCCGGTGCGGTAGAAGCCTTCGTTGTCGAACGCCGCCGCCGTCTCCTCGAGGTTGCGCCAGTACTCGTGCATGACGTTCGGGCCGCGGAAGCGGATCTCGAGCTTGCCTTCCACCGGCACGACCTTCGCCTCGACGCCGGGCACCGGCAGGCCGATGTCGCCCGAACGCACGCCGGTGCCGACGGCAAACGTGCAGCTGGGCGAGGTCTCGGTCATGCCGAGGCCCGTGATGACCGGGATGCGTTCGCCCACCGTGCGCTCGGCCAGGCGGTGCAGCTGGTCCCACACCGCCTGCGAGAGCCCCGCGCCGGCGAACATGAAGGCACGCACCTTGGCGAAGAGGCTGCGGCGCAGCACCTCGTCGCGCTCCATCGCCAGCGCCAGCTCCTCGAAGCCCTTGGGCACGTTGAAGTAGATGGTCGGCGAGATCTCGCGCAGGTTGGCGATCGTCTCGGCCATGCCCGAGGGCGTCGGCCGCCCGTCGTCGATGTACAGCGTGCCGCCGTTGTACAGCGCGATGCCCACGTTGTGGCTGCCGCCGAACACGTGGTTCCACGGCAGCCAGTCCACCAGCACCGGGCCGCCTTCGGCGTCGAGGTCGGCGAGGAACGCGAAGCACTGGCGGATCTGCTGCAGATTCGCGCACCACATGCGGTTCGTCGTCACGACACCCTTCGGGTTCTTCGTGCTGCCCGAGGTGAACAGGAACTTGGCCACCGTCTCCGGCCCGACCTTGCCGTGCGCCAGCTCGAGCGCGGCGCCGGGCGCCGGCTCCAGCAGCGCGGCGAAGCGCGTCAGTGCGCGTTCGCTCGGCGCGCCGGCGGCGTCGGTGAGCACCAGCTCGCAGCGCGGCGGCAGCGCACCTTCGATCGCCCGCTCATAGGGCGCCCAGTGGCTGGCGAACACCAGGCCCGGCGTCAGCGTGCCGAGGATGTGCTTCAGCCGCCCGAGGTCCTTGGCCATCGTCGAGTAGGCGGGCGAGATCGGCGCATAGGGCACGCCCACCCACAGCGCGGCCAGCGCCAGCGTCAGGTGCTGCAGGTCGTTGCCCGAGAGGATGGCAATCGGCCGCTCGGCCGAGAGCTCGCCGTCGGCGATGCGCAGCGCGAGCGCCTGGCCGACGCGCCGCACGCGCTCGAGCATCTGCGCGTAGGTGATGGTCTGCCAGGGGCGCTCGGCCGCCGGCGCCGGGCCCGGCGTGCGCCGCGCCACGAACACCTGGTTCGGCTTGGTGCGCGCGAAGTGCACCAGCGCGTCGGTGAGCCGGCCCGGGTAGGGCGTCAGCGCCTCGGTCGAGCGCAGCAGCCAGCTGCCGTCGGGCCGCTTCATCGCCTCGGCGCGCACGCAGCCGGCCACGCGCGTGTTGCGCCAGCGCGGCGGTGCGGTGGGTGTCGGTGGCGCCGTCCCCGCCGGGCCGGCGGCGGAGGTGGCGGTTCCGGCGGGCGTGGCGGGCCGGCCGCCGGCAGGCGCGGCGGGCAAGGCGGCGTCGTCTGGCATGACCGCCATTCTGGCCTGCCCGGCCCGGCGGTGTCAGGCGCGCTGTTGCAGCGCAGCGCGGCAGGTGAACGACACGCGCTCGACGCGCCCTTCGTTGAAGAGCACGGCCGCACTGTCGCCGTGGCCGACGAGCCGCACGGGGCCGTGCAGCCGCACGTTGGCCAGCGAGTCCTCGGGGGACCAGAGCCAGGGCCAGGGCTTGGTGCCCACCGAGAAGCGGCCGATGTGCCAGCGCCGGCTCGTCACCTCGGCGGCGAGCAGCGTGTAGCGCTGCGGCTCGCTGGAGAGCACCAGCACGTCGAGCTGCAGGCCGGTGTACAGGAAACGCCGCGTCGTCGCCGTGACGCCGCCCACCTGGCGCACGTCCAGGTCGACGACGCGGTGCCGGCCGATCGTCAGCAGCGAGGGGTAGTGGCGCGAGAGGCGGATCGCGTATTTGCCGTGGTCGCAGGAGAACCAGTCGGCGGCCACGCGCACGGGCGCGCCACCGGCCGGCGTGGCCGAGGCCGCCGCGGCCGC
>JAHCKS010000218.1 GCA_026125665.1 Rubrivivax sp. | reverse complement strand
CGACGGCGTGGGGGCGGGGGGGCGCGGGCGGGGGGATGTGGGGGGGGGGGGGGGGGCCCCCCCCCCCCCCCCGGGGGGGGGGGGGGGCGGCCCCGGCCCCCCCCCCCCCCCCCCCCCCCCCCGGCCCCGCACTTGCGCGCCGCGCCGGCGAGCGCAGCTGCGTCGCGGCATCGCGACGCCCGGGCGCTCCGCCCGCCGCGCCCGACCGCCGCTGCCGACGCGCGGCGGCGGGGCCGGCTCACATCGACAGCGACCCTTCGCGGAACTCCGTCTTGTCGAGCCAGACGTTGACAAGCACCGCCTTGCCCTGGCGCGCCAGCTCGCGCGCCCGGCGCAGCACCGGCCGCACCTCGTAGCCGCGCTGGATCAGCAGCCCCTCGGCGCCGAAGCCGGCGGCCACGAGGTGGTAGTCGGTGCGCGCCAGCACGGTGGCCACGTCGTCCTTGAGCATCTTCACCTGCTCGCGGGCGATCTGCGTCCAGCCGGCGTCGTTGCCGACGACGGCGATGACCGGGATGCCCTGGCGCACGAAGCTGTCGAACTCCGCCAGGCCCCAGCCGCAGGCGCCGTCGCCGTAGACGATCCACACCTCGCGCTCCTCGTCGGTGCCGCCGGGCCGCGCCAGCGCCGCGCCGAGCGCGAAGCCGGCACCGACCCCAAGCGTGCCGAAGGCACCCGGGTCGAGCCACGTGAGCGGCGCGCGCGGGTGCAGCACGTAGCTGGCCGTGGCGACGAAGTCGCCACCGTCGGCAACGAAAACAGCGCCGTCGCCTGCCTCCGCTTCCAGCGCGCGGAAGAAGGCCAGCGGATTGACGAACTCGCCGTCCACCGCCGCCTGGCGGTCGATCTCGGCCTCGCGTTCGAGGTCGCGTGCACGCAGCGCCGCCGTCCACTCGGCCCAGTGCCCGGGCGCCACCGGCAGCGTCTGCGCCAGCGCGCGGATGAACTGGCCGGCATCGCCGATCGCCGCCACGTCGGGGCGGCGGTTCAGCCGCGCATCCTTCGCGCTGCGGTTGGCAGCGATCAGCGTGGCGCTGCGCCGCACGTGCCGGCCGTAGTCGAGCCGGAAGTCGCACGGCACGCCGGCCAGCAGCACGCAGTCGCTCTCGCGCAGCGCCTGGCGGCGTGCGTGCCGCATCTGCAGCGGGTGGTCGCGCCCGAGCAGGCCGCGCGCCATGCCCGAGAGGTAGACGGGCACGTCCAGCCGCCCCACCGCCTCGGCCAGCTCGTCGGCCTCGTCGGCCTGCACCACCGCCTGGCTGCCGATGACGAAGAGCGGCCGCCTGGCCTGCTCCAGCCGCGCCGCCGCGCGGTGCAGCGCCGGGTCGCCGGCGCGCGGCGCCTCGACGACCCGCGGCGCAGGCAACGGCGCATCGGCGCCGGCAAACATGCGCTCGGCGTGGCGGTTGAGATACCAGCGCAGCGCGCGGTCGGCCAGCGCCTCGCCCTTGCCCGCGGCATCGGCATACCACTTGCGGATCTCGGCCTCGGGGTACAGCAGGTCCACCGGGCACTCGATGAACACCGGCCCCGGCACGCCCGACATCGCGCACTCGAACGCCTCGGCCACCGCGGGGCCCAGTTCGCGCACGCGCGTGAGCTTGAGGAAACGCTTGACGTGCGGCGCGACGAGCGGGCGCTGGTCGATGTCCTGCAGCGCGCCGCGCCCCTGCAGCGCGGTGGGCGCCGCACCGCCGATGAGGATCACCGGCGACTGCGCGAGCTGCGCGTTCTTCAGCGCCGTGATGGTGTTGGTGATGCCCGGGCCCGCCGTCACCGCGGCCACGCCGGGGCCGCCGGTGAGGCGCGCCGTCGCGTCGGCGGCGAAGACGGCCGTGACCTCGTCGCGCACGTCGACGATGCGGATGCCGCGCGCCTTGGCAGCGCTGAGGATGGGCGAGATGTGCCCGCCGCACAGCGTGAAGACGCGCTGCACGCCGTGCAGGCGCAACGCCTCGGCGACGCGGTCGCCGCCGTGCAGCACGGGCACCGGGTCGGACTTCATGCGGCTGTGTGTGCCGGCCTCGCCGTCGTGGCCGCCGCCGCCAGGCTCAGGCCCAGAGCACGCGCTGCCCGCTCGCGTACCACCCGTCGACGCGCGGCGCCACGTTGGCCTCGATGCGGCTGCGCTTGATCTTCATCGTCGGCGTCAGCGTGCCGGCCTCGATCGACCACGCCTCGCCCTGGATGACCACCATCGCCAGCTGCTCGTAGTCGGCGACCTGCCCGTTGACGCGCTCGAACAGCGCCGCCATCTCGGCCTCGAAGCGCGAGCGCAGGTCGGTGTCGCCCGCCAGGCGCGGCCGCAGGTCCTCGGCCGGCACGACGAGCGCGTAGGCCGCCGGCTGCCCGACGCCCGAGACCATGCACGACTCGACCATCGGGTGCGCGAGCAGCAGGTTCTCGATCGGCGCCGGCGCGACGTACTTGCCCTTCGCTGTCTTGAACAGCTCCTTGGCGCGGCCGGTGATGCGCAGCAGGCCGTTCGGACGCCGCTCGCCGAGGTCGCCGGTGCGGAAGAAGCCGTCCTCGGTGAACGAGGCGGCCGTCAGCTCGGGCTGCTTGTAGTAGCCGCTGAACTGGCCCGGCGACTTGACCAGCACCTCGCCCTCCGGGCTGAGCTTGACCTCGACGCCCTTCATCGGCACGCCGACGTAGCCCGGCTCGTTGGCCTGCGGATCGTCGATGCGCGAGCTGTGCGAGTACGAGTTGTCCTCGGTCATGCCGTAGCCCTCGACGAGCCTGAGGCCGAGGCGCCGGTACCAGCGGATCAGCTCCGGCGGCAACGGCGCGCTGCCGCTGCCGGCCGAGACGACCTGGTCCAGGCCCAGCCCGGCAAGCACCTTCTTCGCGACGATGCGCCCGAGGATCGGGATGCCGAGCAGCCGGTCGAGCTTGGCCTTGGGCATCTTCGCGAACACGCCCTGCTGGAACTTCAGCCACAGCCGCGGCACCGAGATGAACAGCGTCGGCCGCGCCCGCTTCACGTCCTCGATGAACGAGGCCAGCGTCTCGGCGAAGAAGAGGTGGCCGCGCCCGTCCACCAGCGAGGCGCCCTCGACCCAGCTGCGCTCGAAGCTGTGCGCCAGCGGCAGGTACGAGATCATGCGGTGTTCGGCCTGCGAGCCGACGCGCTGGCGCACGTCCTCGGCGATGAGCTCGGCGGCGCGCGAGAAGGCGCCGAAGCTGTTCATCACGCCCTTGGGCGTGCCGGTGGAGCCCGAGGTGTAGATGATCATCGCCAGCTCGTCGGCGCCGCGCGCCGGCCGGCCCGGCAGCGGTGGCGTGCGCGCGACGATGTCGTCCCAGCTTTCCATCGCCCCCTTCGTTTCCGGCGGCGCGAGCGGAAAGGCGATGCACGGCAGCCCGGCCGGCACGCCCGGCTGCTGCGCCGGCCAGGTGTCGAGCTTGCCGACGAAGAGCAGGCTCGACTCGCTGTGTTCGAGCACGTAGCGGATCGTCTGCGCGGTCTCGGTGGGGAAGATGGCCACCGTGGTGTAGCCGCCGAGCCAGATGGCGAGCTCGGCCATGATGAAGTGGGCGCAGTTCTTCGACAGGATGGCCACGCGCGCGCCGCGCGGCAGGCCCTGCGACTGCAGGTGCGCGGCCATGCGCCGCGCCTCGCCCACCACCTGGCCCCAGGTGTAGTCGACGACCTGGCCGCCGCCCACCGGCTGCGTGAGGTAGACGCGCTCGGCGAGCTGCGCCTCGTGGTCGAGCACGTGGTCGAGGATGAGCTTGTCCATGCGGGCGGGTGCGTGAGGATGGGGCCGCAGGGTGCGGGCGGCCGGGCAGCGTAAGCCGCGCCGCGCGGCCGCCGCATCTGGGGCAACCCTGATGCCGCCGGCCGCGGCGCGCTACCGCGGCGCCGACCCTTCAGGCGGCTGCCGGCGCACGCAACGCGCGCCACGCGGCGAACGTGGCCAGCGCCGACAGCGTGGCGCATCCGGCGATCACCGGCGCGTAGCTGCCGCTCGCGTCGAAGACCCGGCCGGCCAGCCACGGCCCGGCCAGGTTGCCGAGCGCCGCGCCGGTGTACAAGGTGCCGATGATCGAGCTGACGGCGCGTGCGCCGAAGAAGTCCATGCACAGCGCCGGCATCAGCGAGACGGCGCCGCCGTAGCTCACGCCCATCCACAACGCGAAGACCGCCAGCGGCACGTAGCCCGGCACCCCCATCGCCGAGGCCAGCCACAGTGCCATCGACAGGCCGAGCGAGGCCATCACGCCCACCAGCGCCGGCCCGCGGCCCAGCCGGTCGGCCAGCGCGCCGACGGCGAAGCGGCCGGTGAGGCTGCCGATGCCGATCTGCCCGACGAGGCCCACCGCCTGCGCTTCGGCAATGCCGAGGTCGCGCGCCGAAGCCGACAGGTGCGCGAACGGCACGAACATGCTCGGCGCACCCAGCAGGCACATCGCATAGAGCCAGCGGAAGCGCGCGCTCGCCAGCGCCTGGGCGAGTGGCACGCCCGGCACCGTGCTCGGCGCGCCGCCGGCGCCGCGGCGCGCCG
>JAHCKS010000217.1 GCA_026125665.1 Rubrivivax sp. | reverse complement strand
CCGACGCGGCGGTGGCACGCGCCGCGGTGGGACGCACGTCCGGCACTTGCGCCTGCGCGTGCTGGCTGGCGCCGACACTGGCCAGCACGGCCAGCACGCCGGCCCACCGAAGGGTGCGCCGGCGCACGTTGCGAGGTTCGGGCATCGGGGCATTGTGGCCGATCGCCCCCCCGCCCCAAGCGGCGCTGGCCGCCTTCTTGCTATGCTTCGCGTGGGAACGTGCTTCCCACCACGATGATGATGGACGTGCTGCAGTTGGATGTGTCGGGCCGGCCGCAGGCCTGGATCGCGCCGAAGGAGGCGGCCGTGCTCTATGCGAGCGACGGCGTGGCCTGGACCCTCGGCGACGCGTTCTACGTCCTGCGCGGCGGCATCCAGCGCACCACCGGCCGGCAAAGCCGCATCGAGCTGCACCCGATCGTCGCCGTGCGCGGCACCGTGCCGAGCCGCGCCTGGCGCACGGCGCCGGCGCTGACCAACCCCAAGCTCTTCGCGCGCGACCGGCACATCTGCGCCTACTGCGGCCGCCGCTTCCACTTCGACGACCTGACGCGCGAGCACATCCGCCCCGTCTCGCGCGGCGGCGACGACAGCTGGATGAACTGCATCACGGCCTGCCGCTCGTGCAACGGCGCCAAGGGCAACCGCCTGCCCGAGGAAGCGCGCATGAGCCTGATGTACCTGCCCTACGTGCCGAACCTGCACGAGGACATGATCCTGCGCGGCCGGCGCATCCTCGCCGACCAGATGGACTTCCTGCTCGCCTCGGTGCCGCGCAGCTCGCGCCTGCACGGCTGAGGCCGGCGCGCACCCGGCAGCCGCGACGGCTGTCCCCACGTCGCAGCGCTCAAGAAGGCGCCGGCGCGTCCGATAAAGAGGATCCGCCTCCACCCGGTTCCGGCCACCCGATGGTCCCCAGCACGCGCATCGCGCTCGTCGGCTTCGGCCGCGTCGAGCAGGCCGCCTTCGAAGCGTTCTTCCGGGTCGCCGGCCGGCGCGTGCCGTCCTACGTGCAGGAGGCCGAGCCGGCGGCAGCCGACTTCGTCATCTTCGACGCGGCCGACGCCACGGCGTGCGTGCGCGTGCGCGATGCCGGCCTGATGGGGCGCGCCGTCGCGCTGGGTGCGCCGCGCTGCGACGGCGCCCTGCTGCAGCTCGCGCGCCCGCTCAACCTGATGCAGGTGGTGCGCGCGCTCGACGCGGTGGTCGAACGCGGCCTGTCGCCGCGCGAAACGGCAACCGGCGAAGGCATCGTCGTCGCTTCGCCGCCCGGTGAAGGCGACGACGAGGACGACACGGCCCCCGACGGGCCGTACCGCCTCGAAGCCGGCGGCGCGTCGCCAGGCGCGGGCAGCCCGGCCGGCTTGCACGCGCACGGCACGGGCCCGCGCCGCGCCGGCAAGCGCCGGGGGCGCCGCCGCGGACGCCTGGTCGGGCCGCCGCTGGACCACATCCTCGTGGTCGACGACAGCGAGGTGGCGCTGCGCTTCATGGCCCAGCACCTGCAGCGGTTCGGCTTCGAGATCCACCTGGCGAAGAGCGGCGAGGAAGCCTTGAAACGCCTGGACGAGCGGCGCTTCGACTTCGTCTTCCTCGACGTGCTGATGGAGGGCCTGGACGGCTTCCAGACCTGCAAGGCGATCAAGCGTCGGCCCTATCCGGAAGGACGGCCCCCGCCGACCGTGGTGATGCTCACCTGCCTAGGCGGGCCGGCCGACAAGCTGCGCGGCACGATGGCCGGCGCCGACGCGTACCTCACCAAGCCGCTGCGCGAGGTTGAACTGCTGAAGGTGGTGGGCGAACGCGAGGTGGCGCAGCACGCCTACGCCCCCACCGCGGCGCCTTCGACGCTGCGCTGAAGGCGGCGCGGCGCCCCGCGTTCAGGGGAACCAGATGCGCCACAGCCCCACGACGACGTGGCCCCAGATCAGCAGGTTGAGGCCGAACATCGTCAACAGGCGCGTGTACGTGAACAGCGCGCGCGCGCGCGTGGCGCAGCCGTCCTCGCCGGTGACGACGTACAGCACGAAGTAGAACGTCGACGGCACGAGCGTGCCGACGATGAGCACCGCCATCACCCAGTAGAAGACTGTCATGGGCGGCGATTATCGGGGGCAGCCGCTGCATCACGGCGGTTAGCTGCCCCGTGGCCCGCGTTCACGGGTGCGCCGCGTCCGCCGCGACCGTGGCCGCGTGCGCGCGCTGCAGCGCCGCGGCGTGGGCGGGCGCCGCGGGCTCGTGCATGAAGAAGGCGAACACCTCCTGCCACGGCGCAGCGGCGATGCGCCGCGCCCACGCCGCGAGGTCGGCTTCGCCGTAGTTCTCCAGCCGCAGCCGCAGATAGCCCCAAGGCGCCGTCGCGACGAGCGGCGGCGGCGCCTGGTCTTCACGCTCGGACAGGCACAGCGCCGCCCCGGCGCCGCGCAGCGCCTCGTACACCGTGTCGTCGAACCAGCTCTCGTGCCGGAACTCGAACACCGCGCGGTGGTCGGCCGGCAGCAGCGCGAGGAAGTCCGCCAGACGCGGCAGGTCCCTCTTCAGGAACGGCGGCAGCTGGAAGAGCACCGGGCCGCGCTTGCCACCGAGCGCCGCCAGGTTGCGGTAGAGGTAGGCGAGCGGGTCGGCGGCGGTGTCGGCCGCGAGCCGAGCGTCGTGCGTGATGCGGCGCGAGGCCTTGATCGAGAACCGGAACGCCTCCGGCGTGGCCGCCGCCCATTGCTCCAGCACCGAGGCCCTGGGCAGCCGGTAGAAGGTGTTGTTGACCTCGACCGCCGGCAGCCGCTGGGCGTACCACGCAAGCATCTCGTCGCTGGCGATCTTCGCCGGGTAGAAGTGGCCTTTCCACTCGTCGTAGGCGAAGCCGCTGGCGCCGGCCAGGAGCCTTTGTGTCGTCATCGCGCCGTCGACTCCGTCCCGCGGGGGTTCCGCGGGATTATGGGCGTCGCGACGACACGGCGCGCCGTCACCGCCTCCTGCGCATCACTCCGCCTCGATGCCGGCGGCCTTGATGACCTTGCCCCACTTCAGCGTCTCGGCCGCCTGGAACTTCGCGAGCTCGTCGGGCGTGGTCGTCCAGCCTTCGCTGCCGCCCGCGTCGAAGAAGGCCTTGGCCGGCGCGCTCTTCACCGCGGCGACGAGCAGCTCGTTGAGCCGCGCCACCACGGGCGCCGGCGTGCCCGCCGGCACGTAGGCGGCGAACCAGTAGCCCATGTCGTAGCCCTTGACGCCGGCCTCGTCGATGGTGGGCACGTCGGGCAGCTGCGCGCTGCGCTTCTGCGTCGAGTAGCCCAGCGCACGCAGCTTGCCGGCCTTGACCTGCGGCACGCCGGTGGCGGTGTCGGTGATCATCAGGTCGATCTGGCCGCCGAGCAGGTCGGTGATGGCCAGCGGGTTGCTCTTGTACGGCACGTGCAGGAGGTCGACGCCGGCCAGCTGCTTGAGCATCTCGCCGGCCACGCGGCTGGAGGAGCTGCCGCTGCCGAAGCTGAGCTTGCCCGGCGACTTGCGCGCCGCCGCCAGCACGTCGGCCACGCTCTTGTACGGCGAAGTGGTGTTGACGACAAGCACCTGTCCGCCCTTGCCGAGGCCGGTGACCGGCGCGAAGTCCTTCACCGGGTGGTACGGCAGCTTCTTGTACAGGTGCTCGTTGGCGGCGTGCGTGGTGTTGGTGGTGATGAGCACCGTGTAGCCGTCGGCCGCGGCGCGCGCCGCCTGCTGCGCGGCGAGCATGCCGCTGGCGCCGGCCTTGTTGTCGACGACGACGGCCTGCTTCGTCTGCTCGGTGACCGACTGGCCGAGCGCGCGGGCGAGCTGGTCGGTGGCGCTGCCGGCAGCGAAGGGCACCACGAAGGTGATCGGCCTGGCCGGGAAGGCCTGTGCCGCCGCAAGGCCGGGCAGCGCGAGAACGGTGCACGCAGCGAAGGCGGCGAGCGCAGCGCGGCGCGAAAGCGGGGTGGGTCGGGTCATTGCGGGTCTCCTTGGGTGGGTATGGCCATCGGTCAACCGGGTCCGACGAGGTGCGCCGCCAGTTCCGCGGGCACCTCGACCGGCAGGTCGAGCAGCAGGTAGGACAGCGCCTTGCCGTGGCTGTCGAGGTTGAGGGAGTCGTTGACGCCGCCGTCGAGCACGTCGTCGATGACGAAGTTCATCGCGTGCAGCTTCGGCAGCAGGTGGCGTGTCACCGCGGACGGCCGGCGGTGCGCGAAGCGGCGCGTCACGGCGGCTTCTGTGACCTGCTCGACGAGCAGCGGCCACAGCGCCGGATGCCAGGCGATGACGCTGATGTTCGATCGGTTGCCCTTGTCGCCGGTGCGGCCGTGCGCGAGCCGGTGCAGCGGCACGGTCACCGTTGCGCTCGGCGGCGCGCTCATCGCGCAACCTCCGCGACGAAGCGGAACGCGGCCGGCACCTGCTCGCGCGGCACGAGGCACGACACGGTGCCCAGCCGCGCGCGCAGCGCGGTGCGCACGCCGCCGCCGCCGGCCGGGCCGCAGGTGTACAGCGCCGTCACCTCGCGCGGCAGCCGCTCGGCGCAGGCCTTCTCGGCGTGGGAGAGCGCCA
>JAHCKS010000216.1 GCA_026125665.1 Rubrivivax sp. | reverse complement strand
CCGACGGAGCCGCCCCCGTTCGCGACGGCATCTCGAGCAGCAGGTCGACGTGCCGGGTCGGGCGTGACGCCGAACGGTGCTCACGCGCCGGGGACTCGCGGCGGCCGTGCCCGGACCCGTGCCCCGCATGGGCGCCGGCGCTCGCCGCGGAGCCTCGGCCGCCGCTGCCCGCACGCGACGCACCACGCCCGCCGGCGCCGATGGTCATGCGCCGGCCGAGCACGATCGGCTCGGCCCGTTCGCCGGCCGGCGGCTCGAAGCCGGCGATCGGCACGCGCTTGATCGGCCGCTTGATCAGTCGCTCGATGTCGCGCAGGAAGTCCTCCTCGTCCAGGCAGACGAGCGAGATCGCCTCGCCCGAGGAGCCGGCGCGGCCGGTGCGGCCGATGCGGTGCACGTAGTCCTCGGGCACGTTCGGGATCTCGTAGTTCACGACGTGCGGCAGCTCCTCGATGTCGATGCCGCGCGCCGCGATGTCGGTGGCCACCAGCACACGCAGCTCGCCGCTCTTGAAGTCGGCCAGCGCCTTCGTGCGCGCGCCCTGGCTCTTGTTGCCGTGGATGGCCAGCGCCGTGATGCGCTGGTCGTTCAGCCACTCGGTGAGCCGGTTGGCGCCGTGCTTCGTGCGCGTGAAGACGAGCACCTGGTGCCAGTCGCCGCACTCGATGAGGTGCCTCAGCAGGTCCTTCTTGCGGTCGCGGCCCACCGGGTGCGCCACCTGCGTCACCGTGTCGACCGTGGAGTTGCGCCGCGCCACCTCGATGAGCGCCGGCTGGTTCAGCAGGCGGTCGGCGAGGTCCTTGATCTCGTCGCTGAAGGTGGCCGAGAAGAGCAGGTTCTGCCGTTTCGCGGGCAGCAGCGCCAGCACCTTGCGGATGTCGTGGATGAAGCCCATGTCGAGCATGCGGTCGGCTTCGTCGAGCACGAGGCACTGCACGGCCGAGAGGTCGAGCGTGCCCTGCTGCTGGTGGTCGAGCAGGCGGCCGGGCGTGGCGACGAGGATGTCGACGCCGCGCCTGAGCGCATCGACCTGCGGCTGCATGCCGACGCCGCCGAACATCACCATGCTCTTCAGCGTGAGGTACTTGCCGTAGGTGCGCACGCTCTCTTCCACCTGCGCGGCGAGCTCGCGCGTGGGTGTCAGGATGAGGGCGCGGATCTTCACGCGGTTGGTGCGGGGGTCGCGCACCGCCGGCGCGTGCGCCAGGCGGTGCAGCAGCGGCAAGGTGAAGCCGGCGGTCTTGCCGGTGCCGGTCTGCGCGCCGGCCAGCAGGTCGCCACCCTTCAGCACGGCGGGGATCGCCTGGGCCTGGATCGGCGTGGGAGTTTCATAGCCCTGTTCGCGCACGGCGCGCAGCAGCGGCTCGGCGAGGCCGAGTTCGGAAAAGTTCATCTCGATGGGAGGCCCGCGTCGTGCGGACCGGAATCGCTGCCTGCCGCCCACCCGTTGCAGGTGGGCCAGTCTAGAAGGCGCGAAAGGCGTACGGAAACCGTACGGAAGGTCGGAAGCGACTGCGCCGCGGTGACTGGAAGGCCGCGACGCGGGGCGAAGTCTAACCGACTCGGGCCCCGCCCGCCGGTTTGCGGGCTCAGGCCGGCATCGGCTGGTGGGCATTCAGCCGCAGCCAGCCTCGGGCCACGCGATAGATGGCCCACAACCCCAGCACGATGAGCCCGAGCACCCAGGTGCCGAAGCCCACCAGCACCAGCGTCAGCGGCAACGACACGATGCCGACGACGACGGCCCACGCGAGCGCGAACCAGAAGGTGCGGATCTGCCAGCGGAAGTGCGACTCGAGCCAGGTGCCACGCGCCTCGCCGCGCTTGACGTAGCCGATGACCACGGCAATCAGGCTCGGCCAGCCGAAGAGGAACGAGCCGAGCACGGTGGCCGCGCCGAAGGCACCGATGACGAGGCCGAGCGCGTGCAGCGCGTAGATCAGATGCGACACCTGCACCAGCGAAGGCGGCGCCTCGACCGTCATGACCTGTGAATTCATCCCGTTTCCCCTGTCATTTCCAATGGCCGCGACGTGGGGGCACGGAACGACACCTGCAAGGTCTGTGCGTTGACACCCACGATCGACGTGCCCGACGATACCTGCATGCAAGAACCCGGGTCCCCGGAGGCCATCTCGCTCGCGGCCGTGGCGCTGCGCGGCTCGGCCAGTGCGCTGGTCGTGCTCGACGACGCCACGCGCGTGCGCCTGTGGAGCGCGGCCGCCCAGGATCTCTTCGGCTTCCCACCCGAAGAGGCGCTCGGCCGCACGCTCGACGACCTGCTGCTGCACGGCGGGGAAGTCGCCGCCCGCGAGCAGGCCGACACCTTCGCTCGCACGCGGCGCGGCCAAGCCGTGGTGCGCGAGCGCGTCTGCCGGCGGCGCGACGGCGTGCTCGTGCACGTCAACGAATCGCTGCGTGGCGTCGCCGCGGAGGGCGGTGGGCTGCACTTCGTCGTCGCCCTGGCCGACGTGACGGCGCTGCGCGTGCAGCGCGACAGCCAGCTCGTGCACGCTCGCTACCAGGGGCTGCTGGAGCACGCGCCGGACGCCATCGTCATCGTCAACGACATCGGCCGCATCGTCCTGTTCAATGCCCGCGCGCGCCAGATGTTCGGCCGCGACACGGCCGAGGTCATCGGCGAGCCGATCGAACTGCTGCTGCCAGAGCGCCTGCGCCAGGCGCACGTGCACCACCGCAACGGCTTCCTCTCGGCGCCGCGCATGCGGCCGATGGGCGAGGGCCTGCAGCTGCACGGCGTGCGCCGCAACGGCGACGAGTTCCCGGTCGAGATCAGCCTGAGCCCGATCGACTCCAACGGCATGCGCCTCGTGATGAGCGCCATCCGCGACGTCAGCGAGCGGCGGCGATTCGAGCTGGCGCTGCAGGAGAAGAACGAGGAGCTCGAGCGCGCCGTGCGCGCCAAGGACCACTTCCTGGCCACGATGAGCCACGAGCTGCGCACGCCGCTGAACGCCATCATCGGCTTCACGGGCCTGCTGCTGATGAAGCTGCCGGGCCCGCTGACGCCGGCGCAGGAGCGCCAGCTGACGCTGGTGCAGGGAAGCGGCCAGCATCTGCTGTCGCTCATCAACGACCTGCTCGACCTGGCGAAGATCGAGTCCGGCCGCGTCGAGCTGCAGCTCGAGCCGGTGGGTTGTGGTGCCGTGCTCGAGGAGGCCGCGGCGACGCTGCGGCCGGCCGCGGCGGCCAAGGGCCTGGTGCTGGAGGTCGACGTCGATGACCCGGCGATCGGCGTGCGGGCCGACCGCCGCGCGCTGCACCAGATCGTTCTCAACCTGGGCTCCAACGCCGTGAAGTTCACCCAGCGGGGCACGGTGCGGCTGCAGGCACGCGCCGCGGCCGGCGCCACGCCCCGGGTCGAGATCTCGGTCACCGACACCGGCGTGGGCATCAGCGACGAGGACCAGGCGCGCCTGTTCCAGGCCTTCACGCAGGTCGGGCCGGCGCAGAGCCGGCCGGCCGGCGGCACCGGGCTCGGGCTCTACCTCTCGCGCAAGCTCGCCGAGCTCATGCAGGGCGAGCTGAGCGTGGACAGCGAAGTCGGCCGGGGCAGCCGCTTCACGCTCGCGCTCGCGCGCGCCGACGGCGGCCCCGCCTGAGCAGCCGGCGATGGGCGCACGCATCCTCGTCATCGAGGACAACCCGGTCAACCTCGAGCTGATGACCTACCTGCTGCAGGCCTGGCAGCACGAGGTCGTCACGGCACGCAACGGCGACGAGGGCCTGGCGCTGGCGCGCGCGCGCCGGCCCGACCTCGTGATCTGCGACATCCAGCTGCCGGGGGTCGACGGCTACGAGGTGGCCCGCCGCCTGCGCGCCGACGCCGCGCTCTCCGGCGTGCCGCTCGTGGCCGTGACGGCCTACGCGATGGTCGGCGACCACGACAAGGCGATCGCCGCCGGCTTCGACCTGCACGTGCCCAAACCCATCGACCCGGCCGCCTTCATGTCGCAGCTGCAGGGGCTGCTGCCCGGGCGCGCATCGGCCCCGACACCGCACGAGACGCCGCCGCAGGACCCCGGCCAGGCGGTGCCCGAGGCGTTGCGCGCGCCGCGGCGGCCGTGCGTGCTGCTGACGGTCGACGACGGGCCGGTGAACGTCGAGTACAAGACCGACCTGTTCCAGGCCGCGGGCTACGAGCTCGTCGCGACCCGCGGCGTGCAGGAGGCCCTGCGCGTGCTGCGTTCGCGCGCCGTCGACCTGGTGGTGTCCGACGTCGTCATGCCCGAGGGCGGCGGCTTCGAGCTGCTGCGGCTGCTGCGCGCCGAGCCGGCGACGCGCGACCTGCCGTTCATCTTCCTCACCGCTTCGGCGCGCGACGACAGCTCGCGCGAGCGCGGCCTGGCGCTCGGTGCCGACGACTACCTGATCCGCCCGCTGCCGGCCGAGCAACTGCTGGCGCACATCCGGCGCTGCCTGCTGCAGGGCCACGCGCCTCGCACCTGAGCGGCCCTCCGGCGGCACCCGCCGCACCCACGCTGGGATAATGCGAGGTTTCGCACCTCGCACACGACCCGCATCCGAGACCATGGCGCAATACGTCTTT
>JAHCKS010000215.1 GCA_026125665.1 Rubrivivax sp. | reverse complement strand
GCGCTGCCCGGCGTGCACCACCCGGTGTTCAAGGGCAAGCCGGTCAACCACGACCCGCGCGAGCGCTTCGTCGCCGCGTTCATGGCCGAACGCGGCCGCTACAACGTCTTCCACGCCTATTACCGCGAGCTGGCGCAGGCGCTGTACGACGTCGGGGCCACGCCGTACGTCTTCTGCGTCAACGTCGACGCGGTGATCGCCGCGCTGCTGCTGGCGCTGCTGTGGCAGGAGCATCGCAGTGGCGCGCTCGGCACGCGCGACCTGGAGAACGCCGCCTTCACGGTGTTCCTGTTCGGGCGCATGATCGGTGCCGCCGCCGAGATCGACGACCACCTCAACCGCGGCCGCAACATGGACACGCGCACGCCCGAGGCCCAGTGCAGCCACGTGCTGTGAAGGTGCGATGGACCTGCCTGCCCACCAGCTGACGATGACGGTGCTGATGACGCCGGACACCGCCAACTTCGCTGGCAACGTGCACGGCGGCACGATCCTGAAGCTGCTCGACCAGGTGGCCTACGCCTGCGCCAGCCGCTATGCCGGGCGCTACGTCGTCACGCTGTCGGTCGACCAGGTGATGTTCCGCCAGGCCATCCACGTCGGCGAGCTGGTGAGCTTCCTCGCCTCGGTGAACCACACCGGCAACACCTCGATGGAGGTGGGCATCAAGGTCATTGCCGAGGACATCCGCACGCAGGAGAAGCGGCACGTGAACAGCTGCTTCTTCACGATGGTGGCGGTCGACGACGCCGGCCGGCCGGTGGCCGTGCCGCCGTTGCGGCCGTTCACGCCGGACGAGCGACGGCGCTGCGCCGCGGCCGTCGTGCGCAAGGAGATGCGCCGGGAGACGGAGCAGCGCCAGGCGCAGGCCCGGGCGGGTGGCGACCCGTCGCGCCGCCCGACGGCGGAAGGGGCTGCGAGCTCCTGAGCCGGCCGGGTCGTTCTGCGCGAGCGCGGGCAGCACCAGCGCGGCAACCCACGCCGGCGCGGCGCAACGCAGCACCCGACCGATACGGCCTTTCACTCGCTCCCCCGAGGTTCTCCCCAAGCCGACCGTTAGGGACAGGATCGACCCAGCCCGAATGCGGGTGAAAGCCCGCGAGTGAGTGGGAGATCCACGTTGACGCCATGCCGCGTGGTCCAGTGACGGTTGCTGATGCGCGGCGTCAGGTGCAGGGCTCCGTACGCCGCGGCCGAGTCCGGACCCCTCATTCGCGTGGGGGCAGCGCGTCCCCGGCTTCGCCAGCGCCACGGCGGCCGGCGCGCGCGTTGACGCCCCGCAAGGGGAGGTCCAGCATCGTGGCCCACGAGGACGGCCGCACACGGCCCGAGCCCGGGCACCGTCCGCCTCGACCACCCGCGGAGGATCGTTCGATGAAGCACCTCACCCTTGCGGCGGCGGCCGCACTGGCCCTGGCCTGCCCGGCCGCAATGGCCGGCAACGAGTTCGCGAACAGCACGTCGACCGTCGGCGGCCACTCCACCTGGGACTCGGACCTGATCAACATCGAGAGCGTCACGCAGACCGGCCGCGGCGTCTACGTCGCGGTGCTCGACACCGGGCTCGTGCCGAACTGGCGCGACTACTTTCCGAAGGACCGCATCGCCACGCACCTGGGCACCGGCTTCGACCAGTCGGTGAACTTCAAGGCCGGCGCCGACCCCTGCCAGGTCGAGGTCGAGATGGGCCCGCTGCGCCAGACGACCTGGGTCGGCTCGACCGGCTCGACGCACGGCACGCACGTGGCGAGCACGATCATCGGCTACAACTACCAGAGCGAGTTCGACGCCGTGGCGGGTTTCGCGCTGCCGCCGATCCAGGTGCGCGGCATCGCGCCGGAGGTGACGATCATCCCGGTCAAGGTGCTGGCCGACTACCAGCTGCCGCCGGCGCCGCAATGCGGCCAGGCCGGGGGCAAGGCGGTATTCGGCACGTCGGCCATGGTTGCCGCCGGCATCGACTACGTCACCCGCCTCGCCCGCGCCGGCTACCGCCCGATGGTGATCAACATGAGCCTGGGCGGCCCCGGGCTCGAAGCCGTCGAGAAGGCGGCGATCGACCGCGCCATCGCCAACGGCGTGATCGTCGTCGCTGCCGCCGGCAACGAGGGCACCGCCGGCATGAGCTATCCCGGCGCCTATCCGCCGGTCATCTCCGCCGGCTCGGCGGGGTGGACGGGCGAGTGGCTCTTCCCGGGCGCCGGGCCCCGCTATCGCATGTGGTGGCTGCAGTACCCGAACGCGCCGATCGTGCCGTTCAGCGGCAACACCACCGACCCGACGACGATCAGCGAGGTCTACGTCAGCGACTTCAGCAGCCGCGCCGTCCTGGCGGCCGGGCAGCAGCTCGACGTGCTCGCTCCGGGCTCCTGGGTGCGCGGGCCGTTCCCGGGCGACCCCGGCTTCAACCACCTGCCGTGGTGGTCCAACGGCCAGGGCGCGCTGCGCGGGCGCAACTCAGGCAACTTCTTCTACGTCGGCGGCACGTCGATGGCCACGCCGCATGTCGCCTCGGTGGCGGCGCTCATGCTGCAGAAGAACCCGGCCCTGCAGCAGGCCCAGGTCGAGCGCATCCTGAAGGGCACGGCGCTGCCGATGCCGGCCGTCGGCTCGCGGCTCATCTTCGACTTCGATCGCTTCGCCGACATCGTCTGGGACCAAGGCTGCGGCAGCCTGGGCGCATGCGACCCGGTCGGCGCCGGTCTCTTGCAGGCGGACGCCGCGCTCGGCGCGACACCCTGACGGCGCGAGAGGCAGTGGGCGGCCCTGCGACGGGCCGCCCGCTCAGGCCTTCCTTGCCGCGCAGGTGCTCCTCTGTGTGAGTTGGGGTCAGCGCACCCAGTGTGCGGCGCGGTGCGCGCCGCTTCAGTGACCGCGGTCACATGGCGTCGCCTGCTCCCGCCGCCCCCGCCGCCGGCATGCCCGCCGCGGCCACGGTGCGCAGCGCCGCCGCGTCGAGCACTGGATGCGCTCGCGCCCGAGCCGCACCCGGCCCCGGCGCTCGAAGCGCTTGAGCAGCCGTGTGACGCCGACCTCGGCTCCCGCAGCGCGGGGCACCGAGGTCCCCCGCCGCAACAGTGAGCATGGTGCTCAGTGCACCACGCGCGCGAAGACGAACTCGCCCTTCTCCACGCCGACCGGGATCACGTCCTTCGGGCCGAAACGGCCCTGAAGGATGAGCTTGCTCACCGGGTTCTCGATGCGCTGCTGGATCGCGCGCTTCAGCGGCCGCGCGCCGAACACCGGGTCGAAGCCGACCTTGGCCAGCTCCGCCAGCGCCGCGGGCGACACGTCGAGCTTCATCTCGAGCTTCTCCAACCGCTGCTCCAGATGGCGCAGCTGGATCTTCGCGATGTTCTCGATGTGCTTCGCGTCCAGCGCGTGGAAGACCACCATCTCGTCGATGCGGTTCAGGAACTCCGGCCGGAAGTGCTGCTTCACCTCGGCGAACACGGCGTCGCGGATCTGCTCGTTCGGTCGGCCCGCCATCTCCATGATGCGCGGCGAGCCGAGGTTGCTCGTCATCACGATGACCGTGTTCTTGAAGTCCACCGTCCGGCCCTGGCCGTCGGTCAGCCGCCCGTCGTCGAGCACCTGCAGCAGCACGTTGAACACGTCCGGGTGCGCCTTCTCGACCTCGTCGAGCAGCAGCACGCTGTAGGGCTTGCGCCGCACCGCTTCGGTGAGCGCGCCGCCCTCGTCGTAGCCGACGTAGCCCGGCGGCGCGCCGATGAGCCGGCTCACCGAGTGTTTCTCCATGTACTCGCTCATGTCGACGCGGATCATGTGGTCGTCGCTGTCGAACAGGAACCCGGCCAGCGCCTTGCACAGCTCGGTCTTGCCCACGCCCGTGGGGCCGAGGAAGAGAAAGCTGCCCAGCGGCCGGTTCGGGTCGCTCAAGCCCGCGCGCGAGCGGCGGATGGCGTCGGCCACCGCGGTGATGGCCTCGTCCTGGCCGACGACGCGCTCGTGCAGCTTCGCCTCCATCTGCAGCAGCTTGTCGCGCTCGCCCTGCATCAGCTTGCTCACCGGGATGCCGGTGGCGCGCGACACCACCTCGGCGATCTCCTCGGCGCCGACCATCGTGCGCAGCAGCTGCGGCGCACCGGTGCCCTTCTTGCCGGCTTCCTTGGTCTGCGCCTCCTTCAGGCGCTTCTCGAGCTCGGGCAGCTTGCCGTACTGCAGCTCGGCCACCTTGTTGAAGTCGCCCTTGCGCTTGAGCTGCTCCACCTGCTCGCGCAGCTGGTCGATCTCGACCTTGACCTGCGCGCTGCCCTGCGCCGCGGCCTTCTCGCTCTTCCAGATCTCCTCGAGGTCGGCGTACTCGCGCTCGAGCTTGCCGATCTCGCCCTCGATGAGGCCGAGCCGCTTCTGCGACGCCTCGTCCTTCTCCTTCTTCACCGCCTCGCGCTCGATCTTGAGCTGGACGAGGCGGCGGTCGAGGCGGTCCATCGCCTCGGGCTTGGAGTCGATCTCGATCTTGATCTTCGCGGCCGCCTCGTCGATGAGGTCGATCGCCTTGTCGGGCAGGAAGCGGTCGGTGATGTAGCGGTGGCTGAGCTCGGCCGCGGCGACGAT
>JAHCKS010000214.1 GCA_026125665.1 Rubrivivax sp. | reverse complement strand
GCCGAGAAGGCGCGCACCTTCGCCAAGCGCCTGATCGAGCAGGACAAGGTCGACGTCATCGTCGGCGGCTCGACGACCGGCACGACGATGGCGGTGGTGCCGCTGGCCGAGGCCACCGGGCTGCCCTTCATCTCGCTGGCCGGCGCGGTGGTCATCGTCGAGCCGGTGAAGAAGTGGGTCTTCAAGACGCCGCACACCGACCGCATGGCCTGCGACAAGGTCTTCGTCGACATGAAGTCGCGCGGCGTGACGAAGGCGGCGCTGATCTCGGGCAGCGGCGGCTTCGACAAGAGCATGCGCGCCGAGTGCCTGAAGGTGGCCGGCAACCACGGCGTGCAGATCGTCGCCGACGAGACCTACGGCGCCGCCGACACCGACATGACCGCGCAGCTCACGAAGATCAAGGGCAGCGGCGCGCAGGCGGTGCTCAACGCCGGCTTCGGGCAGGGGCCGGCGATCGTCACGCGCAACCACAAGCAGGTCGGCGTCGGGCTGCCGCTGTACCAGTCGCACGGCGTCGCGTCGAAGGAATACATCAAGCTCGCGGGCGATGCCGCCGAGGGCGTTCGCCTGCCGGCCGCGGCGCTGCTGGTGGCCGAGCTGCTGCCGGCCGCCGACCCGCAGAAGCCGGTCGTCACCGCCTACCGCAACGCCTTCGAGGGCCGCTTCAAGAGCGAGGTGTCGACCTTCGGCGGCCATGCCTACGACGGCCTGATGATCGCCGTCGCGGCGATCAAGGCGGCCGGCGGCACCGACCGGGCCAAGGTGCGCGACGCGATCGAGGCGACCCGCGGCTACGTCGGCACCGGCGGTGTCGTCAACATGTCGGCCACCGATCACATGGGGCTGGACCTCAGCGCCTTCCGCATGCTCGAGGTGAAGGGCGGCACCTGGGCGCTCGTGAAGTGAGGCGGGCCGGCTCGCAGGCCGTACTGCGGGGCACGCGATGGGCGGCTCGTGGCTGCAGTTCCTTGCCGGCGGCCTGACCGCCGGCGCCATCTACGCCCTCGTCGCGCTCGGCTTCTCCATCGTCTACCACGCCAGCCACGCGATCAACTTCGCCCAGGGCGAGTTCGTGATGCTGGGCGGCATGGGCGCCGTGTCGCTGGTCGCGCTCGGGCTGCCGCTCGTCGCCGCCGTGCCGCTGGCGGTGGGCGGCGCGGCAATGGCCGGCGTGCTCGTGCAGCGCCTGGCGCTCGAGCGCGCACAGAGCGGCGGCGGCGCCGACGTCGTCACGGTCATCATCATCACGATCGGCGTGGCACTGTTCCTGCGCGGCCTGGCGCAGGTCGTGTGGGACAAGCGCATCCACGCGCTGCCGGCGTTCTCGGGCAGCGAGCCGATCGCCATCGGCGGCCCGGGCGGCGCGACGATCCTGCCGCAGAGCCTGTGGGTGCTCGGCGGCGCGGCACTCGCCGTGCTCGCGCTGGGCGGCTTCTTCAGCCGCACGCTCTACGGCAAGGCGATGCGCGCCACGGCGATCAACCCGCTCGCGGCGCGCCTGGCCGGCATCTCGACGCGCGGCGTCATGCGTGCGAGCTTCGGCCTCGCCGCGGCGCTCGGTGCGCTGGGCGGCGTGCTGACGGCGCCGATCACCTTCACCTCGTACGACACGGGCGTGATGCTCGGGCTGAAGGGTTTCGCCGCGGCCGTGCTCGGCGGCCTGGGCAGCTTCACCGGCGCGGTGGCCGGCGGCCTGCTGCTCGGCCTGCTCGAGGGGCTGGGCGCCGGGTTCGTCTCGTCGGCCTACAAGGACGCGATCGCCTTCGTCGTCATCCTCGGTGTGCTGTTCTTCCGGCCCGGAGGGCTCTTCGGTGCGCGCGGCAGCGAGCGTGTCTGAGCCGGCAGGCCCCCGTGCCGTCCGTCGTCTGGCTTCGCCGCGCGTCGTCGGGCCGGCGCTGCTGGCCGCAGCGCTGGCGGCGCTGCCGCTGACCTTCCCGAACGCCTTCTTCCACGAGGTGGCGACGCTCGTGATGGTGAACGCCATCGTCTGCGTCGGCCTGAACCTGCTGATCGGCTACGCCGGGCAGGTCAGCCTCGGCCACGCCGCCTTCTACGCCCTCGGCGGCTACGGCAGCGCGATCGCCGCGCTGCGCTGGGAGTGGCCGGTGTGGCTCTCGATGCCCGCCGCCGTCGTCGCGGCCGGCGTGCTGGCCTGGCTCGTCGGCCGCCCGACGCTGCGGCTGAAGGGCCACTACCTCGCGATGGCCACGCTCGGCTTCGGCGTCATCGTCTCGATCGTGCTCACGAACGAGGACCGCATCACCGGCGGTCCCGACGGCATGGCGGTGCCGCCGCTCGCGGTGTTCGGCCGGCCGCTGCACGGCGAGGCGCTGTGGTACGGCATCCTCGCCGTGGCGCTGTGGCTGACGGTGCTGCTGGCGCGCAACCTGATCGACTCGCCGATCGGCCGTGCGCTGCGCGCGCTGCACGGCTCGGAAGTGGCGGCATCGACGCTCGGTATCGACGCGGCGCGCTGGAAGCTGCGCGTGTTCGTCGCCTCGGCGATGGTGGCCGCCGCCGCCGGCGCGCTCGCTGCGCACCATGCGGGCTTCATCACGCCGGCGAAGGCCTCGTTCCTGCATTCGGTGGAGCTGGTGATCATGGTCGTCTTCGGCGGCATGGCCTCGGTGTGGGGCGCCGTCGTCGGCGCCGCGCTGCTGACGCTGCTCCCGCAGTTCCTCACCGTGCTGAAGGACTACGAGATGATGGTCTTCGGCGCCGTGCTGATCGCGACGATGACCTTCATGCCGCGTGGCATCGTGCCGACGCTGGCGCGGCTGTGGGGGCGGGGCTGAACCGCCCCGCGGCTGTGCGGTGAGCCTGCTGAAGGTCGAAGGACTGGGCAAGCGCTTCGGCGGCCTGAAGGCCATCGACGCGCTGTCCTTCGAGGTCGCGGCCGGCCACGTGCACGCAGTCATCGGGCCCAACGGCGCGGGCAAGACGACGCTGCTGAACCTGCTCACGGGGCTGTACAGGCCCGATGCCGGCCGCATCGTGCTCGACGGCCGCGAGCTGGCCGGCGAGCCCGCCCACCGCGTCGCCGCGGCGGGGCTGGCGCGCACGTTCCAGAACCTGCAGGTCTTCTTCAACATGACGGCGCTCGAGAACGTGATGACCGGGCGCCACCTGCACGAGAGCCTGGCGCTGCTGCCGGCGCTGCTGCGCCTGGAGCCGATGGTGTGGGCCGAGAACCGGTGCCGCGCGCGCGCCGAGGAGCTGCTGCAGCACGTGGGGCTCGGCGCGCACGCCGGCGCGCGCGCCGACGCGCTGCCCTACGGCATGCTGAAGCGGCTGGAGATCGCGCGGGCGCTGGCGCTCGAGCCGAAGCTGCTGCTGCTGGACGAGCCCGCCGCCGGCCTCAACCCGACCGAGGCGCGCGGCATCGACGCGCTGATCCGCTCGCTGGCCGCCGGCGGCATGACGGTGCTGCTGGTCGAGCACAACATGCGCCTCGTGATGGAGGTGTCCGACCGCGTGCTCGTGCTCGACCACGGCACGAAGCTGGCCGAGGGCACGCCGGCCGAGGTGGCACGCGACGCGCGCGTGATCGAGGCCTACCTCGGTGCCGAGGGCCCGCCCGCGGCACTCGCGCCCGCGGCAGCGGAGGCGGCCGGCGCCGCGGCAGGGGCCGGCCATGCTTGAGGTGACGGGCCTCGGGAGCCGCTACGGCCGCATCCCGGCGCTGGC
Source organism: Rubrivivax sp. (assembly GCA_026125665.1). Classification (GTDB taxonomy): domain Bacteria; phylum Pseudomonadota; class Gammaproteobacteria; order Burkholderiales; family Burkholderiaceae_C; genus Rubrivivax. Next base: position 902 of record JAHCKS010000214.1, on the reverse strand, counting down.
CGACGTGTCGCTGCACGTGCGTGCCGGCGAGCTCGTCGCCATCGTCGGCGCCAACGGCGCCGGCAAGACGACGCTGTTGCGCACCGTGTCGGGCGTGCAGCCGAAGCACGGCGGCACGCTGCGCTTCGACGGCGTGGACATCGGCCGCGACACGCCGCGCCGGCGCGTGCAGCGCGGCATCGTGCAGGTGCCCGAGGGCCGGCAGGTGTTCGGAGCGCTGAGCGTCGAGGACAACCTGTGGCTGGGCGCCTTCGCGCGTGGCCGTGCCCAGGCCCCCCGGACGCTCGACGCGGTGTTCACGATGTTCCCGGTGCTGCGCGACAAGCGCGCCGAGCCGGCGGGCAACCTCTCCGGCGGCCAGCAGCAGATGCTGGCGCTGGGGCGCGCGCTGATGGCCGACCCGCGCCTGCTGCTGCTCGACGAGCCGAGCATGGGCCTGGCGCCGCGGCTGGTGGCCGAGATCTTCAACCACATCAAGGCGCTCGGCGCGCGCGGCACCACCATCCTGCTCGTGGACCAGAACGCGCGCGCCGCGCTGGCCATCGCCGACCGCGGCTACGTGATGGCCGCCGGCCGCGTGGTGGCCGAGGGCACGGCCGCCGACCTGCTGCACGACGCCCAGGTGCAGCGGGCCTACCTCGGGCACTGAACCTCGAAGGAGACCGCGTCGCATGAAACCCACGCTGCAGCCCGGGCTGGCCGCCGAGGTCTCGTTCGAGGTGGACCGCGCGCGCACGATCGACTTCATGGGCGAAGCGGCACGTGTCTACGCCACGCCGGTGCTGGTGCGCGACATCGAGGTCGCCTGCCGCGACCTGCTGCTCGCCCACCTCGACCCCGGCGAAGACTCGGTGGGCACACGCGTCGAGATCGACCACCTCGCCGCCACGCTGCTGGGCATG
>JAHCKS010000213.1 GCA_026125665.1 Rubrivivax sp. | reverse complement strand
GCGCCCCAGAACGCGAGGTCCTCGGGCGAGGCGGCCAGCTGCTGGGCCGGCACGCCGACGAGCTCGGCCAGCGGCCGCCCGAGCAGGCGCGCGGCGGTGCCGTTGGCGGCCACCACCACCACCTGCGGCAGCGCGACGAGCCAGGCCGCGTGCGGCAGCCCCTGCACGAGGGCGCAGGCAAGTGCGCCCTGGCGCCGCGGATCCGGCGCCAGGGTGGCGGGCTGCGGTGCTTCGGCCGCCGCGGCGTCGCTCATGTTCGCATCGGCCTTGGTGCGGGCTTCACGCGGGCATCACGCGAAGGCGGGCTCGCGTGAGGTCGGCATCGCGACACCCGCCAGCTGCTCGAAGAAATAGGCGACACGCGGCCGCGGGTCCAGGTACTGCAGCGTGGCCGCCGGCACCTTCGTGGCGGGCAGGCTGCGCCGGATGCCGACGTCGGGCTCGCGCTCGAGGTCGAGCAGCAGCGCGTCGCTGCGCGGCACGCCGGCTTCGTGCACCAGCACGCGTGGTTTCAGCGGCCGCGTCGAGTTGACGGCCACGACCATCGCGTAGCGCTCGTCGGTGAGCTGCACCAGCGAGCCCGCGGGGTACACGCCCATCATGCGGATGAAGGCGTTGAGCACCGCCGCGTCGTAGCGCGTGCGGCCGTGCGCGAACAGCATCGCCACCGCCTCGTGCGGCGTGAGCGGCGGCGTGCGCGTCGACGGGTTGCACAGGTTGTCGTAGCGGTTGACGATGGCGACGATGCGTCCGCCCAGCGACAGCCGGTCGCCGGGCAGTCGGGCCGGGAAGCCGCTCGCGTCGGCATGTTCGTGGTGCTGCGCGATCACCGCCAGGGCGCCTTCGGGCAGCACCATGCGGCGGCCGGTGGCCACACCGCGCGCCACGTGCTCGCGGTAGGCGTTGGACTCGGCCACCGAGCAGCCGGCCTCGACGTGGCGCACGCGCTCGGGCAGGTCGAGCTTGCCCACGTCGTGCAGCAGCGAGCCGAGGGCGAGGTCGGCCAGGTCCTCGCGCGCGAGCCCGAGCGAGCGGCCGAGCAGCATCGAGACGACCGTCACGTTGAGCGCGTGCGCTGCGGCCCGGTCGTTGCCGGCAGCGGGCAGCAGGCGGATGCCGATGTCACCGTCGACCATCAGCTTCTCGGCCAGCGCGTCGGCGAGCGTGCAGGCACGGCTGCGTGCGCCTGCGGGGTCGGCGGGCAGCGCGTCGTTGGCCAGCCGCCACGCCGCCGCGGCTTCGGCGAACTGGCGCTCGCATTGCTGTTGCGCCAGCCGCTCCGCGGCGATGGCGGCCTGGTGCGGCGTGTTCGCGGACGCCGCCGCGCCGATGGGAACCGGCGCGACATGGCAAGGCCCGGGAACCGCATCGCCGTGATCGGCCCACACGCCGGGTGCCAATCCCTGGGGGGCGGTCCCCGCCGCTTCTGCGGAGGCGGCGGCCTGCGCACCGGGCGAGCCCGCCGCGGCATCGCTGCCCGCGGCCTCGGCCACCGCGCCCGGAGGCGCGCCGGCCGCCACGCCCTCGGCGGCACCGGCCGCAGCGTGGCTCTCCGGCCGCAGGGCGCCGGTCGCGCTGGCCTGGTCGCTCAGCTCGGGGCTCCAGCGCACCCGCGCCAGCTTCAGCCCGCGCAGCGTGGCGATCTGCTGCGTGTTGGCGATGCGGAAGCTCGACCGGGCGAACGGATGCGACAGCCAGCCCCCGTCGAGATGGATGAACATGCCCACGCGCAGGTCGTCCACGGCGATGGTGCCCGTGGCGGAGCGGCTGTCGGCCTGGCGGGGCGCGGCGCTGCGGCTGCTGAACATGGGATGGGTACTCCGTGGCGGATGAGGCACACGCGGCGCGCATCGGCAACGCGCGGGCGAGTCCTGTCATCCACAGAGTTTTCGGGTACGGGTGGCCGGACTTGAGGCCGGGCCCCTAGCTGCCGACCGGCAGGAACGGTGGCCGCTGCGTGCCAAATCGCACAGGGGGGCGCACCAGCGTTCCGGCGGTGCACTGGCGGCGAGGTCGCCGCCAGCGGGCTGTCAGTGGTGCCGCATCTCCAGCCACAGCAGGTACAGCCCGCTCGCCACCACCACCGCGGCGCCGGCCACCACCAGCGCATCGGGCACCTGGTCGAAGACCAGCCAGCCCCAGAAGCTCATGTAGAGGATCTGCTGGTAGATGAAGGGCCCGAGCACCGCCGCCGAGGCGTGCCGGTGCGCGCGCGCCACGCACAGGTGGCCGAGCCCGCCGGCCAGGCCGCAGGCGGCGATCACCGCCCAGCTGAGCCATCCCGACGGCCACTGCCACTGCGCCAGCGCGAACGGCGCGATCGCCACCGCCGAGCCGAGCGCCGACAGCCACATCATCGACTCGGGCGTCTCGCTGGCGGCCATGCGGCGCGTCAGCAGGTTGAAGCCGGCATAGAGCACGGCATTGAGCAGCGACAAGCCGATCGCCGGATGGAAACCCTGCGCGCCGGGCCGCACGATGAGCAGCACACCGACGAAGCCCACGCCGATGGCCAGCCAGCGGCGCGCGTCGAGCCGCTCGTGCAGGAAGACGGCCGACAGCACGGCGATGAGGATCGGCACCGAGAACTGGATCGCCGACACCTCCGCGAGCTGCAGCCAGCGCAGCGCCGCGAAGTTCAGCGCCGTCATCGTCACCATCATCAGCGCGCGCAGCGCCTGCAGCCGCCAGCTCGCCACGCGCACCAGCGCCGCGGCGTTGGTCGGTGCCAGGATGGCGGCCATCAGCACCGTGTGCGCCGTGAAGCGCAACCACACCACCTCGGCCACCGGCAGCGTCTGCACCAGCCACTTGGCGCTGGTGTCGATGACGGCGAAGCACAACGTGGCGAGCGAGACCAGCGCGATGCCGACGCGGCGCTCGCGGGCGTCGGCTGCGGCGGGCAACATGGGGCGGCATGCTAAGCGGGGCGCGACGCGCGTGCCGGGCCCGCGCCAGGCCGCACCGACTTAGACTGCGCCGCCGCCTTCGCGCGCCGTCCGTGGCCGCAGGCCGGCACCTGGAGAGACCGACCGTGATCCTCGAAATCGCCGACATCCGCATCCAGCCCGGCCAGCAGGCCGCCTTCGACGAGGCCATCCAGCGCGGTCTCACCACCGTCGTCGCCCGCGCCCGCGGCATGAAGGGCTGGAAGGTCAACCGCGGCATCGAGAGCCCCGAGCGCTACATCCTCATGATCTTCTGGGACACGCTGGAGGATCACACGGTGCACTTCCGCGGCGGGCCGCTGTTCGCCGAATGGCGCGCCATCGTCGGGCCGTTCTTCGCCGCGCCGCCGGCGGTGGAGCACTACACGTTCGTCGGGAAGTCGGAATGAGTGCCGGCGCAGCCGTCGCCAGGGCCACACGCGACGACGCGCTGGCCGCCGCCGCGGCGCACTTCGACGGCGGCGGTTTCGCGCGCGACCTGGCGCGCCGCGTCGCCATCCGCACCGAGAGCCAGGACCCGGCCTCCGGCCCGGCGCTGCATGCCTACCTCGCCGACGAGATCGGCCCGTCGCTCGCCGCGCTCGGCTTCGAGTACCGCATCCACGCCAACCCCGAGCCGGCCTACGGGCCGTTCCTCGTCGGCTCGCGGCACGAAGGCGACGACCTGCCCACCGTGCTCGTCTACGGCCACGGCGACGTCATCCGTGGCCAGGACAAGTCGTGGACGCGCGGCGGCGGCCCCTGGGCGCTGACGGCCGAGGGCGAGCGCTGGTACGGCCGCGGCACCGCCGACAACAAGGGCCAGCACAGCATCAACCTCGCCGCGCTGGCGCAGGTGCTGGCCGTGCGCGGGCGGCTCGGCTTCAACGTCAAGTTCCTCGTCGAGACGGGCGAGGAGACGGGCTCACCCGGGCTGGCCGCGATCTGCACGCGCGAGCGCGCCGCGCTCTTCGCCGACGCGCTGATCGCCAGCGACGGCCCGCGCCTCGCCCGCGACCGGCCGACCCTCTTCCTCGGCACGCGCGGCGTCGTCAACTTCGAGCTCTCGCTCGTGCTGCGCGAAGGCGCGCACCACTCGGGCAACTGGGGCGGGCTCTTGCGCAACCCGGGCACGGTGCTTGCCAACGCCATCGCCAGCCTCGTCGACGGCCGCGGGCGCATCCTCGTGCCGGCGCTCAGGCCGCCGCCGATCCCGGCCAACGTGCGTGCCGCGCTCGAGGGCGTGGAGTTCGGCGGCGACCCGGGCGATCCGGTGGTGGATCGCGACTGGGGCGAGCCGGATCTCACGCCCACCGAGCGCGTCATCGCGTGGAACACGCTCGAGGTGCTGGCGTACCGCACCGGCAACCCGGACTTCCCGGTCAACGCCATCCCGCCCGCCGCGAAGGCGACGATGCACATGCGCTTCGTGGTGGGTACCGATGTCTCGCGCCTGGGCGACGTGGTGCGCGAGCACCTGGCGGCGCACGGCTTCGGTGACGTGGAGGTGACGGTCGGCGAGACGATGGCGGCGACGCGGCTGGACCCGGACAACGCCTGGGTGCGCTTCGTGCAGCAGAGCATGCAGCGCACGACCGGCGCGCCGCCGGTCCTGCTGCCCAACCTCGGCGGCTCGCTGCCCAACGACGTGTTCTCCGAGATCCTCGGCCTGCCCACCGTGTGGGTGCCGCACAGCTATCCGGCGTGCCAGCAGCATGCGCCCGACGAGCATCTGCTGGCGCCGGTGGTGCGCGAGGCGCTGCAGATCATGACCGGGGTGTGGTGGGACCTCGGCGAGCAGGCGGCGGTATTGCCGCGGCGGGCGCGGGGCTGAGTCGCCTCTGTTCGTTGCGTTCGAGTGGAGCGCGCGGAGGTCGTGGCGCGCCAAGGCCGCCGCGTGGTCGGCTCCGCG
>JAHCKS010000212.1 GCA_026125665.1 Rubrivivax sp. | reverse complement strand
GTGGAGGGTCGCCTCTCGAGCGAGGGGTTAGGCCGCGGGCGGAGCGTCCCCGAGTGCGAGGCGCATGGATTCCTGCAGATGACGACGAGCATTCGCTACTTCGCCTTCGAAGCGCTGAAGCAGTTGCATCCAGTGATCGACATTCGGTTCGTTGCTCTTCGGTCGCACGACCATCGTGAACTGGTTCGTGATCTGTACGAAGCTTCGGTCAAGGGCTTCTACCGCGTCCGCGATGTCACGAGGCAAGAAGAGCTGATGTGCCGCGAACGCGGACTTGAAGTCTTTGTAGGCCGTCTCGACAGCCGATAGCTGCGCGCTAGGGTCCGCGCCTGCCGGCTGGAACATTGCGATGTATATCCCAATAGCGTCACTGACGGGATCCAGCTTTGCGTGAACAGCATCGATGGCAGTGATCCGGCGTTCGTGCAAGCGAGAGAACTTCATGCTCTGCTGTGCCGCCTGGACCTGCAGTTGAGACTTCAGCTGCTCCAGTTCGACATCGGCGAGGCCTTTCAGCTGAGCCTTCAGCACCTCGAGCTCTTTCGAGTTCGACGACTGTAGCTGAGCCTTGTGACTCTCCAGCTTGGCGTCGTACTCCGCGCGAATGGCGGCGCGTAGTCGTTCTGTGAGCAAGGTCTTGAAGAGCGCTGCTGCGACTCCCCCGAGGACTACAGTCACGGTCGCCGATGTCAAGACGAGTCGCAGCCAATCTTCCATGTGTGCCGACCTATGAGCGCCGGAAGCGGTGTTCTCCGCGGCCTAACGTGATATAGACATCAATCATAAGTCTCCATCCCCACCCACGAGTTGCCAGGCCTACCTGCGAGTTGCCAGATGTGCCTCCACATCTGGCAACCGCGCCTACACCTTCGGCGGCGTCACGATGCGGGCACGCAAGTTCAGGATCGTCGCCACGCGGCTCGGCAGGCGCCACAGGCGATGTTGCGCGTCCCAGCGCCCGCCCGCCGCCTCGATCATGGCGTGCAGCGCGCGTTCGTGCGGCTGGATCCTGATGTGCACGAGCTTGCTGGCGCGCGGCCGGATCGGGGTGCTGCCGACGAGCAGCTCGACGGTCGTGTGGCGCACCTTGCCCCTGGCGTCGGTGCGGTATCGCACGCAGACCAGGGCACGGCCGTACTGGCGGGCCAGGGCGATGGCGCCTCGGTCGCCGGGGGCGAGGGTCTTGATGACACGGTAGGTGGTGCGCTCGCGCCCGGCATCGTGACTCATGATCGGCTCCCTGGTCGTCGTGCTACCTGAAGTTCCTGCTTCTCGTCGCCAGCCCATGCAGCATCTCCGAATGGTCGAACAGCCTGCGCGCCACGAGATGCCGCACCTCGCCTTCGCGCTGCCATTGCCCGTACACCGTCAGCAGCGTGCTCGTCAGCAGCGGCTTGCGCAGCGCCTCGGCCACAGCCGGCCAGACGATGACGTTGACGGCGCCGGTCTCGTCCTCCAGCGTCACGAAGACCACGCCCTTGGCCGTCTCGGGGCGCTGGCGGTGCGTGACGATGCCGCTGGCGCGCGCCGCGCGTCCGTGCGGGAGCTCGCGCAGCTCGGCGGCCGTCTTCACCTGGTAGGCGGCAGCGAGTTCCGTGCGCAGCAGCGCCACAGGGTGCTGCGTGAGGCTCAAACCCGTGGCACGGTAGTCGGCGAGCACGGTCTGCGCGGCGTCGGGCGCGGCGAGGCGCGCGCGGCCCTTCTCGCGCGTGCGGGTCCTCGCCAGCATCGGCGTCGCGCGCGTGTCGATGCCGGCCACCGACCAGGCCGCCTGGTGGCGGTGGCCGACCAGGGGCTTCAACGCGTCCGCACGTGCCAGACGCGACAGCATGTCGGCGTCCAGCGCGGCGCGGCGCACCAGGTCCTCGGGCGTGGTGAAAGGGCGTTCCGCGCGCGCGGCGACGATGCGGCCGGCAGCCTCCTCGGTGAAGCCGAGCAGGCGGTTGAAGCCCAGGCGCACAGGCCACAGGCCCGCCGCGACGACAGCCCGTGCCGCCGTGCTCTCCCCGAGCTCGGGGCCGCGGCTTCTGCCGATGCCTGAACCTGCGCCTTGGCATCGCTGCACGATGCAAGCCTGTGCATCCGTGCTCCCTTCGAGCACGCTGTCCCACCCGCTCACCGTCACGTCCACCGGCAACACCTGCACGCCGTGCTCGCGCGCATCGCGCACGAGTTGCGCCGGCGCGTAGAAGCCCATCGGCTGGCTGTTCAGCAGTGCGGCGAGGAACGCGTCGGGGTGGTGCCGCTTGATCCACGCGCTCACGTAGACGAGCAGCGCAAAACTCGCGGCGTGGCTTTCGGGAAAGCCGTACTCGCCGAAACCCTCGATCTGCCTGAAGATGCGCTCGGCATATTCGCGCGCATACCCCTTTTCCACCATGCGCCCGACGAGCCGGTCGTAGAACGGGCCGAGGCCGCCTTTGCGCTTCCACGCCGCCATCGCGCGGCGCAGCGCGTCGGCTTCACCGGGGGTGAAGTCGGCCGCCAGGATGGCGAGCTGCATCACCTGCTCCTGGAAGATCGGCACGCCGAGCGTGCGCTCGAGCGCCTGCCTCACCTCGTCGCTCGGGTACTCCACCGGTTCCTCGCCGCTGCGCCGCTTCAGGTACGGGTGCACCATGCCGCCCTGGATCGGCCCCGGGCGCACGATCGCCACCTCGATGACGAGGTCGTAGAAGTCCTTCGGCTTCAGCCGCGGCAGCATGCTCATCTGCGCGCGGCTTTCGACCTGGAAGGTGCCGATGCTGTCGCCGGCACTCAGCATCTCGTACACGGCCGGGTCCTCGGCCGGCACGTCCTGCACGCGGAACTCGGGCACGCCGAGCTTGCGCGCGATGAAGGCGAGCGCGCGCCTGATGGCGCTCAGCATGCCGAGCGCCAGCACGTCCACTTTCAGCAGCCCGAGCGCGTCGAGGTCGTCCTTGTCCCACTGGATGACGCTGCGCCCTTCCATCGCCGCGTTCTCCACCGGCACCAGGCGAGCCAGGTCGTCGCGCGCGATGACGAAGCCGCCGGGGTGCTGGCTCAGGTGCCGCGGAAAGCCGATCAGCTGCGTCGTCAGCTCCATCCACAGCCGGCACACCGGTGATTCGGGGTCGAAGCCGTTTTCGGCCAGGCGCTCGGGCTGGATGCGGCGGCCGTCGAACCAGTGCTGGCTCTTGGCCACGGCGTCGATGCGGTCGAGGTCGATGCCGAGCGCGCGGCCCATGTCGCGCAGCGCGCTGCGTGGCCGGTAGCTGATGACCACCGCGGTCAGCGCGGCGCGGTGGCGGCCGTACTTGCGGTAGACGTACTGGATGACCTCCTCGCGCCGCTGGTGCTCGAAGTCGACGTCGATGTCCGGCGGCTCGTTGCGCTCGCGGCTGACGAAGCGCTCGAACAAGAGCGTCATGCGCGCCGGGTCCACTTCCGTCACGCCGAGGCAGTAGCACACGGCCGAGTTGGCGGCGCTGCCGCGCCCCTGGCACAGGATGCCCTGGCTGCGTGCCCACTGCACGAGGTCGGCCACGGTGAGGAAGTAAGGCTCGTAGCGCAGCTCGGCGATGAGCGCCAGCTCGTGCTCGAGGGTCGCGCGCACGGTGTCCGGCGCGCCGGCCGGGAAGCGCTTCGCGACGCCCTCCTCCGTCAGCCGGCGCAGCCACGTGGCCGGCGTGTGGCCGGCGGGCACGATCTCCTGCGGGTACTCGTAGCGCAGCTCGTCGAGCGAAAACGCGCACCGTGCCGCCCAGCGCACGCTGGCTTCCAGCCACTCGGGCCGGAACAGCTGTGCCAGCCGCGCGCGCGAGCGCAGGTGCGCCTCGGCGTTGGGCTCGAGCGAGAAGCCGCAGTCGGCCACCGGCCGCTTCAGCCGAGTGGCGGTGAGCGCGTCCTGCAGCGGCTTGCGCGAGCGCACGTGCATCAGCACGCTGCCCACGGCCACGACGGGCAGGCCGGTGAGCGTGGCGACGCGCTGCACGAGCTCGGCCAGCACCGCGTCGTGCGCGTGCATGAGCTGCGGCAGCGCCAGTGCGGCACGGCCTTCCCCTCCCTCCCCGCCTTCCCCTCCAGCCGCTCCACGCGGGCCGGCGCCGAACCAGGTCTTCAACCACAGCGCCTGCGCGAGCAGCGTCTCGAACGGCTGCTCGCTCGCCAGCACCGGTGCCGGCAGCAGCAGCGCCAGGCAGTCGGGCAGGCCGGCCAGCGTGGGCAGGTGCGGCACGCGGCCTTCGAGGTCGGACATCAGCGCCAGGTACTCGCCCTTGGCGGCACGCCGACGCGCCACGGTGATCCACTGCGCGAGGTTGCCGTAGCCGCGGCGCGACCGCGCCAGCAGCACGAGGTGCGGGCCGGTGCGGTCGCTCACGGCGGTGGTGGCGCGTTCGCGTGCCGCCGGGACGGCCGTCGGCACCGCGGCCGGCACGACAGCGGGCACGACGGCGGCAGGCACGACGTCCGTTGCGCAGGGCGGTGCATGGGCGGCGCGCGCGAGCCGCATCTCGGCACCGACGATCAGGTGCAGACCCAGCCGCCTGGCCTCGGCATGCGCGCGCACCACGCCGGCCAGCGAACACTCGTCGGTGATGGCCAGCGCGGCATAACGCAGCGCGTGTGCACGTGCCACCAGCTCCTCGGGGTGCGAAGCGCCCGTGAGGAAGCTGAAGTTGCTGCGGCAATGCAGCTCGGCGTAACCGGGAAGGGAATGGCTGCCTCGCATCGCAGGCATCGAGGGTGAAGACGAAGGCCGCAGCGGATGCAGGAAGCGGGCGGGAGCTCCGGGCTGATTGCCGGTGCGTGCGGGCGCGTGCAGGTTCCGCGCGGACGTTGCGGTGCGGGGGAAAGGCGGGCGCGCCGCTCTAGGGCACGGCGACCTCGTAGCGCCCGGCCGGCTCCTCGACCCGCCGCCCGGGCCGCGGGCCGAGCGCGGCCGCCACGCCG
>JAHCKS010000211.1 GCA_026125665.1 Rubrivivax sp. | reverse complement strand
GCAGGGCACCCCGCCGGCCCGATCCCGCCACGACCTGCACAGGTTTCATGTCAGGCCCGCTGCGCGCCGCCGTGACGCGCAGCGGGCAGCACATCGGAAGGTTCGCCGGAAGGTTCGCCGGAGTGCTCGTCCGAGGGCATCTCGAGCGGCCATTCGACCGTCGCCTGCACGCCGCCGCCCGCACGCGGGGCCACCTCCAGGCGAGCCAGATCGCCGTAACGCAACGCCAGGCGCTGGCGCACGTTCGGCAGCCCCACGCCCGGCGGTCGTGCCGCGGCGGCCGCGGCAGCCAGCGGCACGTCGGCCAGCTCGCCGAGGCTGCAGGCGACGACGGCGCGCGCCCGCCGCGGCCCGCTGCGCTCGACCCGGATCTCGATGTGTGCCGGCCCGGGATGCCGCTCGACACCGTGGCGGAACGCGTTCTCCAGCAGCGGCTGCAGGATCAGCGACGGCACTCGAGCGGCATGCAGCGCCGGATCGACCTGCCACTGCACGTGCACGCGGTCGGCAAAGCGCTGGCCCATGATCTCGGCGTAGGCGCGCAGCAGCGCCACTTCCTCGTCCACGCGCACCTGCGGCCGGCGCGCCAGATCGGTGGCCGCGCGCAGCAGCGTCGCCAGGCGCACGACCAACCGCTCGGCGAGCACCGGATCCTCTGGGATGGCCGAGGCGATGGTGTTGAGCGCGTTGAACAGGAAGTGTGGCTCGATCTGCTGCGCGAGCTGCGCCAGCTGCGCCTCGCGCGCCCGCGCCAGCAGCGCCTCGGCGCGCGCGCGTTCGGCATGCAGCGCGGCGAACGAACGCATGCCGTACACGACGGCGGCGAAGAGCAGGAAGAAGATCGAGAACTTCAGGCTCTCGTACAGCAGCAGCTGCGGCCACGGGGCGTGGACGTAGGTGGCGCCGACGAGCGCGTACACCGCGTGCCGGATGCCGAAGGCGAGCACCACGAACAGCGGCGCCAGCACCGGCAGCAGCGCCAGCGGCACGGCCAGCCAGCGCCAGGGCCGGCGCAGCCGGTCGTCCAGCCGCGGCAGATGCGGCCACAACCGCCAGACGAAGAGGCTGGCCACGGCGCAGCTCGACAGCTCCCACAGCACCGGCTGCCACAGCGCGCCCAGCCCGAGGCGCAGGTGGTCCTGCACGGCCAGCGTGACGAGCAGCAGCCAGAACACCGCCCAGGCGATGACGAAGGCGCGCGGGGCCGCGCGCTCGACGGGCGGCGCGCTCACCGCGGCTGCGTCGGCAGCAGGCAGGCTCGGCACGGCGGCGACCATACACCGGCGGTGCGACGCCTTCGCCACCGGCGGGGCGAAAGCGATGCCGGGCGGGGCGAGGCGCAGCCGCGGCGCGCTGCGCTGCGGCCGAGGACCCTGCCCAAGAGACCTGCGGAGCCGGGCCACGGCTGTGGCACGATGCGCCGCGTCACCCCGCGAAGCCCGGAGCGAGAGACCCGCATGCAGCCCGATCCCCACGTGCAAGTCATCACCCACCCGCTCGTGCAGCACAAGCTGACGCTGCTGCGCGAGAAGGACCGCAGCACGAACAGCTTCCGCCGCCTGCTGCACGAGATCAGCGTGCTGATGGCCTACGAGGTGACGCGCGAGATGCCCACGCACCTGATCGAGATCGAGACGCCGCTGGCCAGGATGCACAGCCCCGTCATCGACGGCAAGAAGACGGTGTTCGTCGTCATCATGCGCGCCGGCAGCGGCTTCCTCGACGGCATGCTCGAGGTGGTGCCGGGGGCGCGTGTCGGCCACATCGGCCTGTACCGCGACCCGAAGACGCTGGGCGCCGTCGAGTACTACTTCAAGATGCCACACGGCATGGAAGAGCGCGACGCGATCGTGCTCGACCCGATGCTCGCCACCGGCAACTCGGCCGTGGCGGCGGTGGAGCGGCTGAAGGAGGCGCGGCCGAAGTCGATCCGCTTCGTCTGCCTGCTCGCTGCCCCGGAGGGCATCGCCAACCTGCGCCAGCACCACCCGGACGTGCCCATCATCACCGCCGCCATCGACGAGCGGCTGAACGACCACGGCTACATCGTGCCGGGGCTCGGCGACGCGGGCGACCGGCTGTTCGGCACGAAGTGACGCGTGGCGCGTCGCCGGCCCGCGCGGCGCCAGCTAGCGAAAGAGCTCCGGCGGTACGCTCGGCTCGACGGCGCTGACCCAGGCCGCCAGCGCCGCGGGCACGCTCGGCGCCCGTGACGCGCCGCGTTGGCCGAACAGGCGCGTGAACGTGGCACGCGGCGCCGAGGCGGCGATCGCGAAGCCGGCATCGTGCGCGACGACACCGTGCTTGGCGAGCCACGCGATCACCGCCGGCGCCGCCCCGGGGTCGGGGCGATAGCGTGCGATGTCGGCGGTGCTCGCCCGCACGGGGGCCGGCGCCGGCTCGCCGCCGGCTGTGCGCAGCAGCAGCTGGAAGTGCACCGTCTCCGGGGCGTTCGCGACGCGTCCGCGCCTTGCCATGGTGCGGCACTGTAAGCCGCTGCGCCGCCGGCGCAGCAGCGTGGCCCCGGCGGGGCGGACCGCTCAGACCACGACGCCGAGCGCCCGCGCGGCGTCGACGAGGCCGAAGCCGGTCGCGCCGTCGGGGCCCGCGACCGCTGGCCGGCCGTGTGCGTTGACGCCGGCGATGATGTCGCGCGCGGTGTACTTGAGGATCTCGCGCACCTGGTGCGGCGTGAGCGACGGGTCGGCCTCCTTCAGCAGCGCACAGACCCCCGCCACCATCGGCGAGGAGGCCGAGGTGCCGCTGAAGGCGCCCCAGCCACCGCCGGCCGGTGCCTTCTCCAGCGCCGCACCGGCCTGCACCGGCAGCACGATGTAGTCGGCCGTGGGCGGCACGCCACACAGCCCGCAGACATCGGGCGTGCGGCGGCCAGGGAACCAGGTGGAATCGAAGCCGCTCGTGTACGCCGTGGCGGAGTAGGCGAGGTTCTGGTCGACGACGACGCCACCGACGCTGATGACCTCGGGCATGCTGCCCGGGAAGGCAAAGTGCCCGTTGCCGGCGGAGAAGCACACCGTGATGCCCCTGGCCACGGCATCGAGCACCGCCAGGTACAGCGGCACGAGGAAGTTGGGCATCGTCGAGCCGGGCACGTCGGCGCTGTAGCCCCAGCTGTTGGTCATCACCTGCGGCCTGAGCTCGGTGGCTGTCTTGAAGGCGAGCGTGGTGTTGGAACCCATCTTCACGCCGATGAAGTTGATGCCCGGCGCGGTGGCGAAGAGGTTCGCGCACTCTCCGGTGCCGTGGCCGTTGCCGTCCGTCAGGTGGTTCAGCGCATCGGGCGCGGTCACGGCGAGGAAGTTGTAGCCCTGCTCGACGAAGAAGGGGTGGTGATAGAAGCCGGTGTCCGGCATCGCCACGCGCACCCCTGCGCCGGTGATGCCGCGGCGGTGCGGGTCGCCGGCCCGCATGATCGTGGCCACGTCGTCGGGGACACGCAGGCGGAACTTGTCGCTCCAGAACGGCGGCAGCACGCGTTCGCCGGCAAAGAACATCGGCGGCGGCTGCACGTACACACGCTCCACGAGCGTAGCGAGCGTGCGCTCCTTGGGCACGGGCACGCGCTGCGTGGGCGCGAAGAAGGTGGCGCGCGGCACGGTCTGGAAGCGTGCCTGCGGCACCTTCTTCTCCGCCAGCGTGCAGGCGAACAGCTTCTCGAAGCGGCCCTTGCCGCACTCGGCGGAGACGCTGAAGTCCGACACCTGGTGCACGAGCACGCCGAGCGCCTGCAGGCGCCGCGCCGTCTCGATCATGCGGTCGGCCGCCGTGCGGTAGCGGTCGAGGTTGGCCAGCGTAGGCAGCACGCCGGCCTCGAACACCGACCGCGACTCGTCGCCCGGTTGCACCGCCACCTCGAAGGGAATGCTGGGCTCGTTCGAGCGGACATCGACCATCGAGGCGGCCGGCTTGGTCTTGCGGGACTTGGTGGCCATCGCGTCTCTCCTTCCTGCTTGCGCGTGGTACAGGTGTGTCCAATGTCGACCCTCGCCGCGACGCGGTGCAAGGCACCCGCGTTGCGCCGATCCACACGCTTGGGGACGGGATCGAGGCGTCAACGTAGGGGGGACGGCGCGCCGCGACGCGCGGGAGCCGGGCGCTCTCAGCGAGCGTAGGGGTCGGCGAAGCCCAGCGAGCGCATGAGCTCGCTCTCGCGCGCCTCCATCACGCGCGCCTCGCGCGCGCGCACGTGGTCGTAGCCCTGCGCGTGCAAGGTGCCGTGCACGAGCAGGTGTGCGTAGTGCGCCTCGAGCGGAATGCGCCCGGCCTTCGCCTCGGCCTCGAGCACCGGGGCGCACAGCACGAGGTCGGCCACCACCGCCGGGCCGCGTTCGTAGTCGAAGGTCAGCACGTTGGTCGCGTAGTCGCGCCCGCGATAGCCGCGGTTGAGGGCACGGCCTTCTTCGAGGCCGACGATGCGCACGGTGATGCGTGCGTCGGCCTCGAGCGCCGTGCGGATCCAGCGCGCCACGCGGTGGCGCGGCAGTCGCGCGCGATGGCGCGCGTCGGCGAACTGCAGCGAAAGCGACAGGGCCGGTCGCGGCTCGGTCGGCCGGGCGGGCCTGACCCTTTCGGCCTCCATTGCCGCCTTGGCCGCCTTGGCTGGCCCGCGCGGCCTGGGCGGCGGGGCCGACCGGCCCTTCATGTCACGTCGGGCCGCGCGGCGTCGTAGGCCTCGACGATGCGCGCCACCAGCGGATGCCGCACGACGTCGGCGGCGGTGAAGTCGGTGAAGGCGATGCCCTTGACGCGCGCCAGGATGCGCCGCGCCTCGACCAGGCCGCTGGCCGTGTCGCGCGGCAGGTCGATCTGGCTCACGTCGCCCGTGACGACGCACTTGCTGCGATACCCCATGCGCGTGAGGAACATCTTCATCTGCTCGCGCGTGGTGTTCTGGGCCTCGTCGAGGATGACGAAGGCGTGGTTCAGCGTGCGCCCGCGCATGAAGGCGAGCGGCGCGATCTCGATCT
>JAHCKS010000022.1 GCA_026125665.1 Rubrivivax sp. | reverse complement strand
CTCGGACGACGGCGCCCGCGGCCTGTCGATGATCCTGGTCGACCGGCAGGAGCACGGCTACGAGAGCCGCAACATCGACAAGCTTGGGCTCAACAGCACCTCCACCGCGCAGCTGTTCTTCGACAACGTGCGCGTGCCGGCCGGCAACATGATGATCCAGGCCGGCACCGGGCTGAAAAACACGCTGGTGCTGTTCGAGAAGGCACGGCCGATGGTCGGCCTCACGTCGGTGGGCATCGCGCAGGCGGCGCTGAACAAGGCCGTCGCCTACGCCAAGGAGCGCCGCCAGCACGGCAAGCCGATCGGCCAGCACCAACTCATCCAGGGCATGCTTGCCGACGCGGCGATCCAGCTCGACGCCGCGCGGCTGCTGGTCTATCGCGCCTTCAACCTCATCGACCACGGCGTGCGCAGCGAGGTCGAGAGCGCGATGGCCAAGTGCTACGCCACCGAGATCGCGGTGGACGTGGCCTCCAAGGCGGTGCAGATCCACGGCGGCAACGGCATCACCAAGGACTTCGGCGTCGAGCTGCTGTTCCGCAACGCCCGCATGATGACCATCCCCGACGGCACCACCGAGATCCAGAAGCTGATCATCGGCCGGGCGCTGACCGGCCTCAACGCGTTTTCCTGACCGTGGCGCAGCCATCGAGTAGGTCCCCTGGCGCCGCCCCACCGGTGCTGCGGGCCGAAGCCGTGACCTTGCGCTTCGGCGGCGTGACGGCGCTTTCCGACGTCGACATCGAGGTGCGCGCCGACGAGATGCTCGCCGTGATCGGCCCCAACGGCGCCGGCAAGAGCTCGCTGCTGAACGTGCTCAGCGGCTTCTACCGGCCGCAGCAGGGGCGGCTCGCCTACGAGGGCCGCGACCTGCTCGGGCGGCCGGTGCACGAGATCGCCCGCGACGGCATCGTGCGCACGTTCCAAGGCACGCACCTGTTCCCGCACATGACCGTGCTCGACAACATCCTGATCGGCCGCCACGCGCGCATGCGCGGCGGTCTCGCCCAGGCCTTCGTCTACTTCCCCTGGACCCAGCGCGAGGAAGCGCGCCACCGCGCAGTGGCTGAGGACATCGTCGAGTTTCTGGAGATCGAGAACATCCGCCACCAGCCGGTCGGCTCGCTGGGCTACGGCCTGCGCAAGCGCGTGGACCTGGGCCGGGCGCTGGCGATGGAGCCCAAGGTGCTGCTGATGGACGAGCCAATGGCCGGCATGAACACCGAGGAGAAGGAAGACCTCGCCCGCTTCGTCATCGACGTGCGCGAGGCCCGCCACATTCCCGTGGTGCTGGTCGAGCACGACATGGGCGTGGTGATGGATCTGGCCGACCGCGTCGCCGTGCTCGACTTCGGGCGCAAGATCGCCGACGGCACGCCTGCCCAGGTGCAGGCCGACCCGGCGGTAATCCAGGCCTATCTCGGGGCAGCGGTGTGAACCATCCGGAAGCCACCCTGAAGCAGGCCCCGGGCACCGCGGCGGCGCCGGCCGCACCGCGGTCCGCCCACCGCGCGGCGGCCGTCTCCCAGCCACAGACGCTGCCTCAGATGCTGCTGGCCCATGCCCGCACTCGCCCGCAGCAACTCGCCCAACGCGTCAAGCGCAAGGGCATCTGGCGTTGCCACACGTGGGCGGACGTGCTCGAAGCCGTGCGTGCACTCGCGCTCGGCGCAGCGGCGCTCGGCCTGCAGCGCGGCGACACCGCTGTGGTCATCGGCGAGAACGAGCCCGAGCATTTCTGGTCGCTGTTCGCGGCCCAGTCGCTGGGTGCGAAGACCGTGTCGGTCTATCCCGACGCCACGGCCGACGAACTGCTCTATCTGTGCGAGGACTCGCAGGCGCGGTTCATCTTCGCGCAGGATCAGGAGCAGGTCGACAAGGCCCTGGCCCTCGCGGACAAACTCCCCGGGCTGTGCGGCATCGCCTACTGGGACGACTCGGGCATGTGGTCGTACCGCCACGACCTGCTGCAGGCCTTCGGGCCCCTGTGCGCCAATGGCCGCAAGGAACACGAGCGTCACCCCGAGCGGTTTGCAGAGATCGTCCAGTCCGGCAGCGTCGACGACCTGGCGCTGCTGACCTACACGTCGGGCACCACCAGCAAGCCCAAGGGGGTGATGGTCAGCCACCGCTGGCTGCTGGACAACGCCAGCCGCATGCTCAGCGCCCTGCCGCTCGAACCCGGCATGGAGTACCTGTCGTACACGCCGCTGGCCTGGATCACCGAGCAGCTGCTCGGCGTCACGCTCGGGCTGATGCTGCCGCTGGTGGTGAACTTCCCCGAGGGCCCGGACCAGGTGCTGCCCAACATCCGCGAGCTGTCGCCGCACATGGTGCTGTTCGGGCCGCGGCAGTGGGAGAGCATCGCCGCCACGATCGAGGCGCGCATGCTGCACGCTGGCCGGCTGCCGCGTGCGCTGTACCGCTGGAGCGTGCGCATCGGCCACGCGGTGCGCGTGGCGCGGCTCGAAGGCCGCGAGGCGCCGCTGGCGGCACGGCTGCTGCTGCCGCTGGCCGAGCTGCTGACCTTGCACGCGGTGCGCGACCAGTTCGGCTTCCTGCGCTCGCGCATCGCGGTTTCCGGCGGCACCGCGATGGCGCCCGACGTCTTCCGCCTGTTCCATGCTCTGGGCGTGCCACTGCGCAACATCTACGGCTGCTCGGAGTTCGGCCTCATTGCCGGCCACCGAGGCGAGCGCTACGACCTGGAAACCGTCGGGCCGCTGTTGACGGTGGCGCCGGGCTTCGGCGCGGCGCTGGAATCCAGGGTCGACGCCAGCGGCGAACTGCTGCTGCGCGGCGGCACCGGCTTCCTCGGCTACTGGAACAAGCCGGAGAAGACGGCCGCGCTCGACCGCGACGGCTGGTTCGCCAGCGGCGACGCGGTGCGCACCACCGAACGCGGCGAGATCGTCTTCCTCGACCGCGTCGAACACCTGGTCAAGCTGTCGAGCGGACACGCCTATCCGCCGCAGTTCATCGAGACGCGGCTGCGCTTCTCGCCCTTCATCAAGGACGTGATGGTGCTGGGCGACGCGTCTCGCCCGTGGGTCGGCGCGCTGGTCAACATCGACATGGGCGTGGCCTCGCGCTGGGCCGAGGAACGGCGCATCGCGTTCTCGACCTTCACCGACCTGTCGCAGCGGCCGGAGATCCGCGCCGTGGTGCGAGACGAGATCGCCCGCATCAACACCTTCCTGCCCGAAGGCTCGCGCGTGGTGCGCTTCGCCAACTTCCCGAAGGAACTGGACGCCGACGAAGGCGAGCTCACCCGCACGCGCAAGCTGCGCCGCGAGTTCCTCGAGCAGCGCTACCGCGTCCTGATCGACGGCCTCTACGCGGGCGAGACCGACATCGACTGCCAGATCGCCGTCACTTACCAGGACGGCCGGCAGGGTGTGCTGCGGGCCAAGGTCGTCGGCACCGACGTGAGCAACGCGGGCAAGACATGATCATCGAGTTCCTCAACTACGCGCTCAACGGCGCCCTGCTCGGCCTGCTCTATGCGCTGGTGGCCATGGGCTTCGTCGTCATCTACCGCGCCAGCAAGGTGTTCAACATGGCCACCGGCGAGATGCTGGTGCTGGGTGCCTTTCTCGTCTGGTGGGCGGCGGCCTCGCGCGGCCTGCATCCCGCGGTGGGCATCGCCGCGGCGCTGGCCATCGCGGTGCTCATCGGCCTGGCGATCGAGCGGTTGTTCTTCCGCCGCCTGATCGGCGAATCGGTGTTCTCGATGATCATGGTCACGATCGGCCTGCTCATCCTCACACGCGGTCTGGTGCTGGTGATCTGGGGGCCGCAAGAGCGCGCCTTCCCGGCGCTCATCCCGCTCGAGCCGCTGATCATCGGCGAGATGATCGTGCCGCGTTCGCTGGCCGCGGCCGGCGTGGTGGCGGTGGTCTTCGCGCTCGGGCTGCACTGGTTCTTCAACCGCAGCCGCACCGGGCTGGCGATGTCGGCCGTGGCCGAGGACCACCAGATCGCGCTGGCCATGGGCATCAGCGTGCGCCGCTCGATCGCCTTCGCCTGGGCGCTGGGCGGCGTGCTGTCGGTGATCTCGTCGATCGTCTACCTGAGCGGCAAGTCGCTGACCTTCCTGTCGTCGGAGATCGGCTTTGCCGCGCTGCCGGTCGCCCTGCTCGCCGGTCTGGAATCGATCCGCGGGCTGCTGCTGGCCGGCGTGATCGTCGGCGTTGTGCAGGGGCTGACCTCGGCCTACATCGACCCGCTGATCGGCGGCAACGCCGCCTCGGTGGTGCCCTACATCTTCATGCTCGTCGTGCTGGCCGTGCGTCCCAACGGGATGTTCGGCTGGAAGCGCATCGAGCGGGTCTGAGACAGAGAGTTCGATTGCGATGGATCCGTCCGGCATCTTCTTCACGCGCTACGAGCAGGACAGCGCACTCTTGCGCACACGGGCGCAATGGGCCGCGCTGGCCGTGTTCGCCGCGGCGCTGCTGGTCTTTCCCTGGTTCGCTTCGCCCCGCCTGGTGGCGGTGGCCAACCTGATGTTCGTCACCGCCATCGTCGTCGTTGGGCTGCAGATCACCACTGGGTACGCCGGGCAGATCAACCTCGGCCAGGCGGCCTTCATGGGCGTGGGCGCCTACGGCGCCAGCGCGATGGAGGTCAAGCTCGGCCTGCCATTCTGGGTGGCAGTGCCCGTGGGCGGGCTGCTCGCGGCGTCCGCTGGTTGGGCCTTCGGGTTGACGGCGTCGCGGATCAAGGGCTTCTACCTCGCGCTCACCACCATCGCGGCCCAGTTCCTGTTCGTGTTCGTGGTGCTCAACCTGCCCTCTTCCTGGCTCGGCGGCGTCAACGGCTTCAGCCTGCAGCCGGCCAGGCTGGGCGGCCTCGTGTTCGACAGCGACCGCTCGCTGTACTTCCTGTTCCTCGTCGTCGCCGCGGTGATGGTGGCCGGTGCCTTCGGCATCGTGCGCAGCCGGCACGGCCGGGCCTTCGAGGCCGTGCGCGACGACGACGTGGCCGCCGGCATGATGGGCATCGACGTCGCCGGCACCAAGGCGCGAGCCTTCGTCATCGGCGCGTTTTATGCCGGCATCGGCGGCGCGCTGTGGGCCTACCAGATCCGCTTCGTCTCGGTGGACCAGTTCACGCTGTTCAATTCGATCTGGTTCATCGCGATGATGATCGTCGGCGGGCTCGGCTCGATCGTCGGTGCGCTCGTCGGAACGGTCGTGATCCGCGCCGTGCAGGAGTCGATCACCAGCCTCGGACCCGGTCTGATCGAGCGCTTCCCGGTACTCGGCACCGACCTGGTGTTCGCGAGCATGAACGTGTTCCTGGGCCTGGTGATCACCGGCTTCCTGCTGCTGGAACCCAAAGGCCTGATGCACCGCTGGAACATCTTCAAGGCCACCTACCGGCTGTGGCCCTTCCCGCACTGATCGTGTCAACAACCCGCGCCGGTCGCGGCGCGCTTCCCACAAGGAGATTTTCATGAATCGACGCCATCTCATCGCACGCGGCCTCGTGCTCGCCGCCGGTCTGGCACTCGGCTCGGTGGCCTCGGCACAGACGACGGTCAACATCGCTGCCTTCGCCGATTTCGCCGGGCCCTACGCCAACGTGATGAACGACATGCAGGGCGGCCGGCTGGCCGTCGTCGACTGGTGGAACAAGGAGGTCGGCGAGAAGCTCAATGTGCGCATCGCCGTCAAGACCTACGACACGCGCTACGACGTGGCGCAGACGGCGAGCCTGTGGCCCGGCATCAAGGCCGAACTGAGGCCCGCGCTGGTGCTCGGCCTGGGTGGCCCCGACGCCGCGGCGCTGCAGCAGCGCCTGCCCGAGGACAAGGTACCGATGCTGTTCGGCACCGCCGCCTACGGCTTCGGCTGGAAGCCCGGCCAGTGGGCGCTGAACGTGCGGCCGACCTATCCTCACGAAGCCGCCGGCTTCATCGAGTGGTTCCGCACCGCCAAGCTCGATGGCAAGCGTGCGGTCAAGGTCGGCATCATCACGTCGGAGGCCACGCCCGCCTATGCCGACATGGCCAAGGGCCTGCAGGCCTACGCCAAGGCCAACCCGGACAAGGCGACCTTCGTCGAGGCCATCTGGACCGAGGTGCAGCCCACTGACCTGACGCTGCAGGTGCGCCGCCTCGCCAACGCCGGCACCGACGTGATCGTGATCCAGACCAACACCGCGCAGGCCGTCGCCACCAAGCGCGCGCTGCAGGCATTGGGCAAGAACATCCCGATCATGCTCTCGCTGCACAACGGCCTGCTCGGCTCGTCGAAGGCGCTCGGCAACCCGAACGGCTTCGCCGGCGACTACGAGGTCGGAGCGATCGCCGACGCCAGCGAGGACGACACGCCGGCGCGCAAGTTCTACACGATGTTGCAGGCCAGGTACGGCCTCAAGTCGAACTGGAACTCGATGACGATGCTCGGCCTGGGGCAGGCCATCGTCGCGGTCCGCGCGGTCGAGACGGCCGTCAAGGCCAAGGGCGCCGGCGGCGTGACCGGCGAATCGGTGTACGCGGCGCTGACGGCGACCAATTTCACCGGCGCGGATCTGATGGGCGTCCTGCCCGGGGTGGACTTCAAGCCCGAGAACCCCTTCCCCACCGGGACGGCCAAGGTCAACGTGGCCACGCTCAAAGACGGCAAGGTCACCCGCGTGGCCGCGGATGCGCCGGTGCCGGCGATCCCGAAGTGGTGACCCGGTGGCCGAGGTGAGCGAATCGGCGGCGGTCGAGGCGGCACGACTGCAGCACCAGCGTGCTGCCGCAGGGCCGGCCGCGGCCGTCGGCGCGCCGATGCTGGAACTGCTCAACGTCGAGGTGCTGTACGCGGATGTGATCCTCGCGCTCAAGGGTGTTTCGCTGAAGGTCGCGCCGGGCGGCTGCGTCGCGCTGCTCGGTGCCAACGGCGCCGGCAAGAGCACCACGCTCAAGGCCATCTCCGGCGTCATCGACTCCGACGACGGGCGCGTCTCGGGCGGCAGCATCGCCTTCGAAGGCCGGGCCATCCGCGGGCACGACACGGCCAACATCGTGCGCGGCGGCCTCGTGCATGTGATGGAAGGCCGGCGCGTGCTGCCGCACATGACGGTAGAGCAGAACCTGATCATCGGCGGCCACATGTTCCCGAGCGCCGCGGCGATGCGCCGCGCGCTCGACGGCGTGTACCAGGCCATCCCGCGGCTGGCCGAGTTGCGCACACGCACGGCGGGCTACCTCTCCGGCGGCGAACAGCAGATGCTGGTGATCGGCCGCGCCATCATGGCCGAGCCCAAGCTGATGCTCATCGACGAGCCCTCGCTGGGCCTGGCGCCGCGCATGATCGAGGAGGTGTTCGGCGTGCTGCACCGGCTGCGCGAACAGGGGCTGGCGCTGCTGATCGTCGAGCAGAACACCCGCGTGGCGCTCGAGATCGCCGACTACGGCTACGTGATGGAAGGCGGGCGCATCGTGCTCGAGGGCCGCGCCGACGAGCTGAGCGCCAACGAGGACGTGCGCGAGTTCTACCTCGGCCTGGACCGCGAAGGTGGCCGCAAGAGCTTTCGCGAGGTCAAGCACTACCGGCGGCGCAAGCGCTGGCTGGGTTGACTCCAACGAGAAGGGAAGAAGCCATGGCAGGTCCACTGCAGGGTCTGAAGGTGATCGAGTTCGGCGGCATCGGGCCCGGGCCGTTCTGCGCCATGATGCTGGCGGACATGGGCGCCGAAGTCATCCGGCTGGACCGCAAGGCCGACAAGGGCAAGGACCGGGGCTCGCCCGGTTTCCTGGCCTCCGGCCGGCGCAGCGTGCTGCACCGCGGGCGTCGCTCGGTGGCGGTGGACCTGAAGGATCCCGGGCACCGCGAACAGGTGCTGGCGATGATCGACGGCGCCGATGCCGTGATCGAAGGCTATCGGCCGGGGGTGCTGGAGCGCCTGGGGTTCGGCCCCGACGTGCTGCTGGCGCGCAACCCGCGGCTGGTGATCGGGCGCATGACGGGGTGGGGACAGGACGGCCCGCTCGCGCAGTCCGCAGGCCACGACATCAACTACATCGCGCTGTCGGGCGCGCTGGCGACCATCGGTCGCAAGGAGGGCGGGCCGGTCGCACCGGCGGCGATGGTCGGCGACCTGGGCGGCGGCGGCATGATGCTCGCCTTCGGCATCGTCTGCGCGATGCTCGAGGCGCGCGCCTCGGGCAAGGGCCAAGTGGTCGACGCCGCCGTGCTCGATGGCGCCGCACTGCTCACCTCCATCGTCTGCGAACTGCGTGCGCTGGGCCTGTGGCGCGACCAGCGGCAAGGCAACCTGCTCGACGGCGGCTCGCACTTCTACGACACCTATGAGTGCGCCGACGGCCGGTGGATCTCGATCGGCTCGCTCGAGCCGCAGTTCTACACCTTGCTGCTTGACAAATTGGGCCTGGCCGGCGACCCCGAGTTCCGCCGCCAGCGCGACCCCGCCGCCTGGCCCGCACTGAAGGCCCGGCTGGCGGCGCTGTTCCGCAGCCAGCCCGCGGCGCACTGGTGCGCGCTGATGGAGAACACCGATGTCTGCTTCGCGCCGGTGCTCACCACCGCCGAGGCAGCGCTGCATCCCCACAACGTGGCGCGCGCCACCTTCTTCGAGTCGGATGGTGTCTGGCAGCCGTCGCCTGCGCCACGTTTCAGCCGCACCCCGGCAGCGCGGCCTGCACCGGCACCGTACATCGGGGAACAGGATGAGGAACTGCTCCATGGCAACGGGTGAGCAGGTTGACTGCGACGTTCTGGTGATCGGCAGCGGCGTCGCCGGCATGGCGGCCGCGATCACGGCAGCGCGGCGCGGCCTGAAGGTCGTGGTGACGGAGAAGGCCGCCTGCTACGGCGGAACGACCGCACGGTCAGGCGGATGGCTCTGGGTGCCCGGCACGCACCTGGCCAAGGCACTGGGGCATGAAGAGCGCCCTGATCAGGCGCTGGAGTACATCCGCGACCAGGCCGGCACCGGCTTCGATGAGCCCCGCGTCCGGGCGTTTCTCGAACAGGGTCCGAAGGCGATCGAGTTCTTCATGGCGAACACCGCGGTCCAGTTCGACATGCCGCTCACCTTTCCGGACTACCACGCCGAAGCCCCGGGCGGCGCGCAGGGCGGCCGCTCGATGGTGACCCGGCCGTACGACGCGCGCGAACTCGGCCCGCTGCTGAAGACGCTGGGGCCCGTGCTGCCCGAGCTGACCGTGTTCGGCGTGACGATCGGCTCCGGTAAAGACATCGTCCATTTCATGCGGGCCACGCGCTCGCTGGAATCTGCCTGGTACGTGACCCAGCGACTGACCAGGCACTTCCTGGAGGTGCTCATGCACGGCCGCGGCATGCTGCTGACCAACGGCAACGCGCTGGCCGCGCGGCTCGCCAGGTCGGCCAGCGACTCGCGGATCCCGGTGTGGCTGTCTTCGCCTGCGGTGCAGTTGCTGCGCGATGGAGTTCGGGTGACGGGCGCCGTCGTCGAGCGCAAGGGCCAGCGGGTGAGCGTGCGTGCGCGCGATGGCGTCGTGCTGGCCAGCGGCGGCTTTCCGCACGACACCACGCGGCTCGAGCGCACGTATGCGCACGTGGCCCGGGGCCATGGCCACTGGTCGCCGACGCCGCAAGGCAACACCGGCGACGGGGCGCGCATGGCCGAAGCGGCGGGCGGAGCCTTCGACGACACGCTGAGCAACGCCGCGGCCTGGACACCGGTGTCGCTGGTGCCGCGCAGCGACGGCAAGCATGGGTTCATGCCGCACTTCATCGACCGGGCGAAGCCCGGCGTGATCGCCGTGGACCTCGATGGCCGCCGTTTCACGAACGAAGCGAATTCGTACCACGACGTCGTGCAAGCGATGGTCAAGGCCTGCGCAGGCAAGAGCGAAACCGCCTGCTGGCTGGTCGCCGACCACCGCGCAGTCCGCCGCTACGGGCTCGGCTTCGTCAAGCCTTTCCCGCTGCCGCTGGGCAAACACCTGCGCAGCGGCTATCTCAGGCGGGGCCGAAGCGCGGCTGAGTTGGCGGAGAAGATCGGTGTCAGCCCAGCCGCACTGGAGAACACCATTCGCCGCTACAACGAGCACGCACAGCACGGGCGTGACCCCGAGTTCGGCCGCGGCAGCAAGGCCTACAACCGCTACCAGGGCGACGCCCTGCACGGCCCGAACCCGTGCGTCGAGCCGCTGCGCAACGCGCCCTTGTACGCCATCAAGCTGGTTGCCGGCGACCTGGGCTCGTTCATGGGCATCAAGACCAACGCCCACGCGCAGGTCGTCGACACCTCGGGCCGAGCCATCGACGGCCTCTACGCCGCCGGCAACGACGCCGCCAGCGTGATGGGCGGCGAGTACACCGGCGCCGGCATCACGCTCGGTCCCGGCTTGACCTTCGGCTACATCGCCGGCAACCACGTTGCGGACCAGGCGAGCAAGCCGGACGCGCACGCAGCCTCCGCGTCCAACGCGGCGGTCGCCACCGTCTGAACGCAAGAGATTCACTCCCATGTGTACGGCACAACTGCTTGCCGGCAAGAAGGTCTTCATCACCGGCGCGGGTCAAGGCAACGGCCGTGCGCTTGCGCTCGGCATGGCCAAGGCCGGCGCCGGCGTCGTCGTCACCGACTTGAACGCGGAGACCGCCGAGGCCACGGCCGCGCTGATCCGCGCCGAAGGCGGCGAGGCCTGGAGCCACGCCCTGGACGTGACCAACGCCGACCGCTGTCACCAGCTGGCGGCTGAGGTGGAGCGGGAGATCGGACCGATCGATGTGCTCGTCAACAACGCCGGCATCCTCATCCGCGAGGGTATCGACAGCCCGCGTGCCACCGAGAACCTGCGCACGGTGATGAAGGTCAACCACGAAGGCGTTTTCAACGTCACCCACGCGTGGCTGCCTGCCCTGCGCAAGACCCGCGGCACCGTCGTCAACATCGCGTCGATCGCCTCGTTTTCCGGCCAGCCCAACACGCTGGGCTACTCGGCGTCCAAGGGCGCCGTGAAGATGCTGACGCAGTCCCTGGCCGTCGACCTGGCCAAGGACGGCATCCGCGTCAACGCCATCGCCCCGGGCGTCATCGAGACCCCGATGACCGAGGCGACGCGCTCCGACCCGGCCCGGCTCGAGCGATTCCTGGCCCGCATCCCGATGGGGCGTGTCGGCCAACCCGCCGAACTCGTCGGCGCGGCGCTGTTTCTCGCTTCATCGCTGTCGACCTACGTCACCGGCGTGACCGTGCCGGTGGACGGGGGCTACCTGGCCCTCTGAATCCTCGCTCGGCCGAAGGCGTTCAACGGCGGCGGCCCGGGCGAGCCATGAGCAGCGCCGGCAGCAGGCCGACAACGAAGATGATGCCGACGATGAAGAAGCTGTCCCGGTAGCCGAGCATGTTGGCCTGCGCATGGATCACCTGGCCGAGATAGCTGGTCGCGTTGGCGGCGGCCTGGGCCTCCGGCAGACCCGCCTGCGCCAGCAGCCCGCCGACGCCGCCGAGGAGCTCGGTCGTCGTGCCGTTGGCGGCGTCCTGCGCAGCCGTGAATCCGGACACGTGGAGCTGGGTGCGCCGCTCGAGGTGGACCGACAGCAGGTTGACGCCGATTGCTCCGCCCAGCTGACGGGCGAAGTTCAGCGCACCCGAGCCCTGGCCGATCAGGTGCGGGGGAAGCGCCGTCAGCGCCCCGGCGCTCAGGCCGGGCATGATGAAGCTCAGTCCGATGCGGCCCAGCACCACCCACCAGGCGAACTGCCAGAACGAAGTCTGGGTGTCGGCCGCCGCCATCAGGAACGACGAGACGGCGAAGATGCCGAGCCCGGCCATGATCGTCGTCGCATAGGCGGGCACGCGGTCCGTGAGCCGGCCGGCCAGCGGGAACATGATGCCCATGACGAGCCCGCCCGGCATCAACAGCAGGCCCGAGCGCGTGGCCGTGTAGCCCTGGACGATCTGCACGAACAGCGGGATCAGGTAGGTGGTGCCGAAGATGCCGGCGCCGAAGATGAACGAGACGATCGCCGCGCCGGCGAAGGATCGGTTCGCGAACATCGCCAGGTTCAGCATCGGGGCCGGCGTGCGCAGTTCCCAGGCCAGGAAAGCGGCACCGGAGGCGAGCGCGGCGGCGAACGCGATGACGACACGGTCCGAACCCCAACCGTCGCGCTGGCCATGCGTCAGGCCGTCGAGCAGGGTCAGCAGGAAGAACGCCAGCAGGCCCAGGCCGATCCAGTCGAAGGGCCGCATCGGCCCGGCTTGTTCGCGCTCGGGGAGGAACACCGTCCCCAGCAGGATGCCCAGCACGCAGAACGGCAACGGCATGAAGAACACATAGCGCCAGCTGAAGGTGTCGACGAACAGGCCGCCGAGCACCGGGCCCAGGGCCGGCGCCAGCACAACCCCGATGCCGTACACGCCCATCGCCGCGCCGCGCTTGTCGCTCGGGAACACCCGGAAGATCACCTGCATGGCCAGGGGCTGCAGCAAGCCCGCCGTAGCACCCTGCAAGATGCGCGCGAGGACCAGCACCCCTTCGGAGGGCGCCAGCCCGCCTATCACCGAGCCGCCGAGGAACGCCAGCAGCGTCGCCACGTAGGTGAACCGCTGCCCGAGAGCGTCGACCATCCAGGCGCTCAGTAGCATGGTGGCCGTCATTGCCGCCAGGAAGCCGGTCGACAGCAGCTGCGCCTTGTCCTGCCCCATCCCGAAGGCGCCCATCATGTCGGGCAGCGCGACGTTGACGATGGTGGAGGACAGCACGGTGGCGATCGTTCCGACCATCACAGTCAATGTGGCCAGCCAGCGGTACGACGCACCGTAGCGCGCGACCAGGTGCTCGGTACTTGCGGCCGGCGGCGCGTTCCGGGCGGCCTCGCTAGTCATCGGCAACGGCCTCCACTTCGACCATCATGCCGGGTTTCAGCAGACCGTCGATCTGCCGCACCGCCACGCGTATCGGCAGCCGCTGCGTGATCTTCGTGAAGTTGCCGCTCGGATTCGGATTGGGCAGCAGCGCGAATTCGCTGGTGGCGGCCTGCCCGACGCGCTCGACCGTGCCCTGGAAGGTCCGGCCGGGCAACGCATCGACCGTCACCGCGACCGGCTTGCCGGGCCTGAAGAAGCGGATGTCGGTCTCCTTCACGTTCGCATCGACGCGCACGCGCGCCGGGTCGTGCGCCATCAGCAGCCGCTGGCCGGGGACGACGTACTCGCCGCGGTCGACGAACAGGCGGTTGACCACACCGTCGAACGGCATCGTGACCACCCGGTCCTCCAGATCGAACTGCGCACGTGCCCGCACGGCACGCAGCCGCTCCTCCTCGGGGCCGAGCTCGGCCCGCTGGCGGCTCAGCACCTGGAGGTTCTCGCGCGCCGCCTGCGCCTGCGCGACGGAGGCATGGGCCCTTTGCAGGTTGGCTTCGGCGATGGACACCTGCTGGCGCGCCGTCTCCAGTGCGGCGAGCGTCTGGTCCTGGCGCAGTGGCGTGACCATGCCCAGGCGGACGAGGTCGACGATGCGTTCATGCTCCGCCGCGGCCAGCACACGTTGCGCCTTCGCCGCGGCCAGCGCGGCCTTGGTTGCTTCGACGTTCGCCCGCTGTACCGCGACCTCGCTTCTCGTCTGCCGGTCGGCCAGCGCGATGCGGGCATCGATTTCCGCCCGCCGCAGCGGCACGCCGGCAAGCTGCGCCTCGAGTTCGCGCGCCTGCGCCCGGCTTTCGCGGTCGTCGACCCGTACCAGCACGGCGCCCTTGCGCACCGCGTCGCCTTCGGCCACTTCGACCGCCGTGACCCAGCCGGGCAAACGACTGCTGACCACGACCATGTCGGCGGCAATGCGCGCATCCGTCACGACGATGTGTGTGAACTGGCGGTGCAGCCACCGGCCGCCCAGACCCAGCATCGCCAGCCCGACCAGCAGCGCGAGGTAGATGCGCGCCGAGCGCCCCCTCGCGCGGGTCGTGCCGGCGTTCACCGCGCGCTCCGCTGCTCGCCCACGAGCCGCGCCAGGCGAGCCGTGCCGCCCAGGCGCCCGACGATCTGCCCGAACACGTCGAGGCACGTCTGCAGATCGGACTGCGGGACGCCGGCGAAGATCTCGGAACGCACGCCCGCCGCGGTCGCCTCGATGCGCACGAGCACCGGGCGCGCCTTGCGGCTCAAATGCACGGACTTGCTGCGCCGGTCGTTGTTTGCCGTGCGTCGCTCCACCAAACCGTCGGCCTCCAGGCCGTCGAGGATGTGGACCAGCGTCGTTGCCTGCACCCCCATCCACTCCGACAGCTCGCGCTGGCTCGCCGAGCCGCCGGTGCGCGAGAGATGCAGCAGGGCCAGCCAGCGCGACTCGGTCAGTCCGAAGGCCGCCAGCCTACGGTCGACCTCGCTGCGCCAAAGCCGTGCCACCTGCCCGAGGAGCGTGCCGAACGACTCCTGCGTGGCGGCCGAAGACTGCGCCATCGCTTCCCTGCTGAATTGGATAATGCGATGATAATTGAACTTTCATCTAATTGGCGATCCCGAATCGAGGGTGCAAGATGTACCGGACGATCCTGTTGGCCTATGACGGCAGCCGCGAGGCGCGCGCAGCATTGCGCCAGGGCGCCGACCTGGCCGTGCTCGCCAGCGCGACCGTGCACCTGCTGGCCGTCGTCGATCCCGGCATCGGCGAATCGCTTGCCGAGGACGCCTCGTTCTCCAACCGGCCCGAGCTGGAGTTGAACGAAGTCCGTGCCGTCCTCGACGAGGGCGCTCGGAAGTTGGCCGGACTGGGCCTGCAGGCGCGGACACATCTGGCGGCCGGCCGTGCGGTCGAGGAGATCTGGCGGGTGGCGCGCGAGGTGGGGGCCGACCTCATCGTCGTAGGCCATCGCGAGCAGAGTTCATTCGCGCGCTGGTGGCGCGGCTCGGTGGGCGCCTCGCTGCTGTCGCGCGCGCCGTGCAGCGTGCTGGTGTCCGTCTCGAACGATGCCGCGCCGCCCCAGCGCGCGGCTTGATCGCGGCGCGCCGGCTATGCCGGCCTGAAGCGCAGCAGCGGCTGGCAGTCGCGCAACGCAGGCGATGGCACTCAGCGCCAGGCCAGCGCCGCGAGGATGTCGGCCGCAGCGGCGGGCGTGGAAAAGAACGGCGAGTGTCCGCTCGGCAGCGTCGCCACCGCCGGCCGCGGCAAGCGGCCGAGCAGCCCCTGCTGCGCCGCGTAGGAGATCGCCCGGTCGCGACTGCAGCAGACGTAGGTACAGGGCAAGTCGCGCCAGGCGGCGCGCGTGACCGGCTGCTCGAGGCTCGCGCTGCGCTGCCGGCACAGGCGCGCCACCGCGGCTGCGGCGACCTTGGGCGGGCAGTCGTCGTAGAAGACGGCGGCGGCTGCGGCCGGGTCGGCGCTGAGCGTGCCATCGTCGTGGCGCCGGAACAGGCGCGGCGGCGCGGTGCCGCCGAAGTCCGCCGGCGGCAGGCCTGCGGCGACGCCGTTGGCGCTCTCGCCGACGTCGGCGACGAGCGCGCTGATGAACACCAGATGATCGACCTGGCCGCGCTGCGCCGCCTGGCCGATCACCACCCCGCCGTAGGAATGGCCGACAAGCACGACCGGGCCGCCGCTGCGCGCGACGACATGCTCAACGGCCGCGGTAACCGCGGCCGCGTTGCCGAGCGTGTCGCCGAGCGACTGCGCCGACGCGCCGTGACCGGGCAGATCGACCGCCTCGCTGGGGACGCCACGGCGGTCGAGCTCGGCCTGTACGGCGGCCCAGCACCACGCACCGTGCAGAGCGCCGTGGACGAACACGACCGTCCGAGCGTTCATCGCGGCGCCGCGTACGTGCCGGCCCGGGGCGCTTCAGCGGAAGCGCGAGAAGTCCGGCTTGCGCTTCTCGAGGAAGGCGTTGGCGCCCTCCTGCTGCTCGCCGGTCTCGAAGTACTTCGGCGCCACTTCTTCGATCAGCTCCTTCATGTCACGCCCCATGATTGGCTGCATGTGGTGGTAGAACGAGCGCTTGACGATGCGCAGGCAAGTCGGGCTGAGAGAAAGCAGCTCGTCGGCGAACTTGCGCACCTCCTCGTCGAGCTTCTCCTTCGGGACGACCGAGTTCGCCAGGCCCCAGTCGAGCGCCTGCTGCGCGGTGTAGCGCCGGCACATCATCCACAGCTCGCGCGCGCGCTTGTGGCCAAGCACGTTGGCCGAATGCGAGACGATGTAGCCACCCGCCGGCGAGCCGACGCGCGGGCCGTTCTGGCCGAAGATGGAGTGGTCGGCCGCGACCGTGAAATCGCAGAAGTAGGCGATGTGGTGGCCGCCGCCGATGGCGTAGCCGCTGACGCGTGCGATCACCGGCTTCGGGCATTCGACGATCTGGCGGTTGAAGGTGAAGTTCAGGTCCTCGAGGCCGCTCTTGCCGCCACTGCCTTTCTCCCAGTTCACGTCGCCGCCGACGCAGAACGCACGGTCGCCGGTGCCCGTGAGCACGATGACGCCGACCTTCTTGTCGTTGGCGGCCACGTCGAGCAGCCGCTGCATCTCGACGATGTTGTCGCCGGTGAAGGCGTTGAGCTGCTTGGGCCGGTTGATGGTGAGGGTGGCGACGTAGTCCTTGACCTCGAGATAGACCTCTTTGTCCGACATGCTCGGTTCTCCGATCGGTGGTGGTGGGGGTTGGGTGACTCAGTTGGGGTCGGTGGCGTTGACGGGTTGCCTCGCGCGGCGCTGCGCGAACTCGACGAACCAGTCCAGGCTCACCGGGTTGGCCATCGCATCGCGGTTGGCCACCTTGTCGGCCGGCTGGCCTAGCAGCAGCTTCTTCACCGGCACCTCGAGCTTCTTGCCGGTGAGCGTGCGCGGAATCTCGGGCACGGCGATCACGTCGTTGGGCACATGGCGCGCCGACAGCGACTCGCGGATGGCCGCGGTGATGCGGCCGACGAGCGTGGTGTCGAGCGCACTGCCCGGGCGCAGCACCACGAACAGTGGCATCCAGCTCTCGCGGCCGAGGAACTCGAGGTCGACGACCAGGCTGTCCATCACCTCGGGCAGCGCCTCGACCACGCTGTACAGCTCGCTGGTGCCCATGCGCACGCCGTGGCGGTTGATGGTGGCGTCGCTGCGCCCGTAGATGACCGCACCGCCGCGCGGCGTGATGCGCAGCCAGTCACCGTGCCGCCACACCCCGGGATAAACATCGAAGTAGCTGTCGTGCAGGCGCTGGCCACCGGAGTCGTTCCACAGGTACAGCGGCATCGACGGAATGGGCTGTGTGCACACCAGTTCACCCACCTCGTCGACGAGCGGCTTGCCCGCGTCGTCCCAGGCCTGCACGTCGGCACCCAGGCAGCGCACCTGCATCTCGCCCACGTACACCGGCAGCGTCGGCACGCCGCCGACGAAGGCACCTGCGAAGTCGGTGCCGCCGGACATCGGCGTGAGCCAGACGTCGCGGCGCACCTTGTCGTAGACCCAGCGGTAGCTCTCCGGCGACAGCGGCGAGCCGGTCGAGCCGACAGTGCGCAGCTTGCCCATCGCCGCCACGCTGCGTGGCTCGATGCCGTGCTTCTCGCACAGGGTGAAGAACGCGGCCCCGGCGCCGAAGAAGTCGAGGTCCATCTCGCCGCAGAAGCGCCACAGCGTGCCGTAGTCGGGCCAGGCCGGGTTGCCGTCGTAGGTGCACATCACCGCGCCGACCAGCAGCGCTGCGACGTTGAGGTTCCACATCACCCAGCCGGTGGTCGTGTACCAGTGGAAGCGGTCGCCCGCGACGACGTCGTTGTGCAGCGCCATCGTCTTGACGTGCTCGACGAGGATGCCGCCGTGGCCGTGCACGATGGCTTTGGGCAGCCCTGTGGTGCCCGACGAATACACCACCCACAGCGGGTGGTCGAACGGCAGCGGCTCGATCTGCAAGGGCGCGCTGTCGCGCAGCGCGTCGCGCCAGTTCACACCGTTGCGCACGGCCGCGGCATCGGCAGCCGGGTCGAGGTAGGGCACGAGTACGACGCGCTCAAGCGAGGGCAGTTGCGCGAGCATCTCGTCCAGCACGGCGCGGCGGTCGTGCGCCTTGCCGCTCCAGCGGTAGCCGTCCACGGCGAAGAGCACCTTCGGCTCGATCTGCCGGAAGCGGTCGGCGACCGCGGCCACGCCCATCTCCGGCGAGCACAGCGACCACACCGCACCGACGCTGGCCACTGCGAGGAAGGCCGACACCGCCTGCGGGATGTTGGGCAGCCAGGCGACGACACGGTCGCCCGGCTTCACGCCTTGCCGGCGCAGCCACGCGGCCAGCGCTCCGACCTCGGCTTGCAGCCGCGCCCACGACACCTCGTCGCGCGCATCGGCCTCGTTACGGAACACGATGGCCGGCCGCTCGGTGCTGGCGTTGCGGAAGATCTGGCTGACGTAGTTGGTGCGGGCGCCGGGAAACCAGCGCGCACCGGGCATGCGGCGCTCCGCAATGACGGGCGTGCGCTCGCCCTGCAGCGGCAGGTCGAAGTACTCCACGAGCGCGGCCCAGAAGCCTTCGAGATCGTCGACCGACCACTGCCACAGCGCGTGGTAGTCAGCGAAGTCGCGGCCGTGCCGCTGCTTCAGCCAGCCGATGAAGTTCGTCAGGCGCGCGCGCTCGACGCGCTCGCGACTCGGGCGCCAGATCGCTTCGGGGGCAGCTGCGGCGTTCATGGGCTCGTCTCCTCGTAAGGCGGCCACGCTGGCCGGGCCATCGGCGGCCAGGCGGACGACGCGCTCACGCACCAGCTGCGCGACGGCGTCGCCGCCGAAGCCGAGTTCCTTCAGCACCGCCGCGCTGTGCTGGCCCAGCCGCGGCGGCGGCGCGATGGCGTCCGGCCTCGCACCGCCCTCGCCCAGATGCGCGGGGAACGGGATCAGCGGCAGGCCGGGCAACTCCGGGTGTTCGACGAAGCGCGCCGCGAGCACCGGATCGGCCATCGCCTCGGCAACGGTGTTGACCGGCCCGCACGGCAGGTCGGCCGCGGCGAAGGCATCGACCCAAGCCGCCGCCGGGCGCGTGGCAAAGATCGCCGCGAGCGCCTCGGCCATCTCGGGCCGGTGCGTGACGCGGCCTGCGTTGGTGGCATAGCGCGCATCGCCCACCCATTCGGGCCTGCCGATGACCGCGCAGAAGCGTGCGAAGGCCGGATCGTTGACCACCGAGACGTTGAACCAGCGCCGGTCGGCGGCCCGGAAGTGGCGGCTGGGCGCGGCCAGCGGCAGGTTGATGGCACGCGCCGGCTCTCGGCCTTCGAGCGCGTACTCGGCCACGCGGGTGGCCATCAGGTTGAACATGGCATCGGCCAGCACGGTCTCCACCCGCTGGCCGCGGCCGGTCTGGCGCCAGTGCATGATCGCCGCGAGGATGCCGAAGGCACCGCACATGCCGCACGTCACGTCGACGATCGGCAGGCCGATGCGGATCGGGTCGTCGCCGGCTTCGCCGCTGGCATAGAAGCCGCCGGCCGCGCCCTGCACGACGCTGTCCACCGCCGGTCGCAGGCGGTAGGCACCCTCCTCGCCGAAGGCGCTCACCGCGGCGTAGATGAGGTCGGGCTTCAGCGCGCGCAGTGCGTCGTAGGTCAGCCCATGCTCTTCGGCGAAGTCGGCGCGGAAGTTGTGCACCACCACCTGCGCCCGCTCGATCAGCCGATGCAGGATCTCGCGTCCCGCCGGCTTGCGGATGTCCAACGCCAGCGACTCCTTGCCGCGGTTGCTCGCCATGAACAACATGCTCGAACCCTGCAGGAAGGGTGGGCCGAGGTGACGGCCGTCGTCGCCCGACAGGGACTCGACCTTGATGACGCGCGCGCCGAGGTCGGCGAGCGCCATCGACGCGTAGGGTCCAGCAATCAGCCTGGACAGGTCGACCACCGTGATGCCGTCCAGCACGCCTGCCATGGTTGCCTTCGCCGGAGACCGGACAGTTGCCGTCAGGGCGCGGCGCCCGGGCTCTGGCGTCTCGCCGAGATCCGGGTGCGCCGGCCTGGCAGGTCCTCCAGGGTCGACGAGTGGCCGCCGGTGATTGCGTCCGCGTTCTCCTGGTTGTCGGTGCCGGCCGCGGCGCGCGCACTACCCGCATTGGCGTTCGATCGGGATCGACTGGCGTCGGCCATCAAGGAAGGAGTCGTTGCATGCCAAGTATTGACTGGCCGAGGCTAACATAACTACTGTTAGTTTGTGTCTCCCCTATACCAGTTGTCGGAGCGGTATCCGCGGGCGTCGGCGGTCAAGGACCTGCTCCCGGTGGAGGTCCATGACGAGCACGACGCGACCTACGAGGCTGCGCTGGCGCGCAGCGCCGACATGACTTTCGCCTTGCTCACGGTGCGTATCCACCGCGCGTGAAGGTGATCGCGTTCCCAATGTTCGCCGTCGTCTCGGCCGCGTATCCACCGCGCGCGAAGGTGATCACCAAGGAAGGGCTCCTCCGCTGAGACCACGGCTGAACGTCGGCCACACCAGCTCCGGCAGGGGCGCGCGGTCGGCGTGGCTTGCGTGAGCAATCCGCGCGACCTTTCTGCTTGCGGCGGCTCCTGTCGAGCGATCGGCTGCCCGATCGCGCCGCGCTGTCCGATCCGTCCGCCGACCTGCGCAAGCTCATCCCGCACCCCGCGTGAGGCCGCGCGGCCCGGCATCGGGGCGCCGTGCCGGGCGCCGTGCCGGGCGTCGCTTCGGGCATAGGGAAAGGGCGGCTAAACCCCCTTGACGGGATGCTCTTGCCCTCGTAGGCTGATCTGACATCAGAACATGTGTTCCGATATCGGAACGATACGGAGACAGGCTCTTGCAACTGGCGCAGGCCATCGCCTACGACTCGGCGCATCGACGCAGCGATGCCGCGCCGATGGCGCTGGCGCGGGTGCTGCGCGTGCTGCGGCTGCTCGCCGAGGAGCCCGACGGCATGACGCTGGCACAGCTCCAAGCCCAGCTCGGCGTGCCCAAGACCAGCCTGCATGCACTGCTGCGCGGCCTGGTCGCCGACGCCTACCTGCAGCGCAGCGACGCCACCTACCGGCTCGGCACCGAGTCGTTCGCGCTCGGCGCGGCGCTGGTGACCGCCCGGTCGCTCGGCATCGTGGCGACGCCGTTCCTGCACGATGCGCGCGCGAAGTCGGGCGAGACGGTGCTCATCGCAACGATCGACCGCGCGGCGGCACGGTTGACGTACACGCAGATCGTCGAAAGCCACAAGCCGGTGCGCTACACCGTCCCGGCAGGCACCACCCGGCCGTTGTTCGCCACGTCGGCGGGTCGCGTGCTGCTGGCCCATCAACCGGACGGCTGGACGCGCGACTATTTGCGCACCGCCGAGCTGCGCGCGCTGACGGAATCCACGGTCACCGACCGACGCCAGCTCGTCCGCATACTCGACCGTATCCGCGCCGATGGCCATGCCACCACGATCGGCGAAGTCACGCCCGACGTCGCGGGCTTCGCGGCGCCCATCTTCGAAGCCGACGGCCGCGTCAACGCGGCCTTGATCATCGCGGCCCCCATCGAGCGCGGGCGCGCCGCCGCCGAGCGACTGACGGCTGTCGCCGTCGACACCGCGCAGGGGCTTTCGCTCGCGCTCGGCCATCGGCCCTGCGGCGCCGGCACTTCCCCCCAACTCACGAACTGAGCGACCATGAGCGACGAACTGCTTTACGAGGTAAACGACGGGGTGGCCGTCATCACGATCAATCGCCCCGAGCGCAAGAACGCCCTGAACCGGGCGGTACGGCAGGCGATGTTCGAGGTCTGGCCGCGGTTCGAGGCGGACGAGTCCGCGCAGGTCGCCATCCTCACCGGCAAGGGCGACACCTTCTGCGCCGGCATGGACCTCGTGGAAGCCGCGGACACCGTGCTGCGCATCCCGCCGAAGAACTTCATGGCCGTGCTCGGCGACAACGTCGAGGTCACCAAGCCGGTGATCGCGGCCGTGCAGGGTTATGCCTACGCGGGGGGCTGGCTGCTCGCCCAGATGTGCGACCTGTGCGTGGCCGACGAGACGGCCAAGTTCGCCATCACCGAAGGCCGCGTCGGTCGCGGCATGCCGTGGGCTTCGCCGGTGATCCACATGCTGCCGCAGCGCATCCTCATGGAAGTGGCGATGACCTGCGATCCGCTGTCGGCGCAACGCGCCTACGAACTGGGCTACGTGAACCGTGTCATGCCGGCGGGACAGGCCCTGCAGGGCGCCCGGGAGCTGGCGGCGCGCATCACCGTGAACGCCCCGCTCACCGTGCGCGGGGCCAAGGAGATGGTGCGCATGGCCACCGAGATGGGGCGCACGGCCGCGCTGCGTGCATCGCAGCGCGCGTTCGACGCCGTCTACCTGAGCGAGGACGCGCTCGAAGGACCGCGTTCTTTCCGCGAGAAGCGCAAACCGCAATGGAAGGGTCGATGAGATGAACGCTCGGATCGCAACCGCAGCGCCGCCCAAGGCCGCGCCGCAGACCCTGAACCTGACCGGCGCGCTGGCCGAGCGCAATGCCGCGTGGCACTTCCTGGCGCTGCCCGGCGATGCCCGCGAGCTCGCGCGCCAATGCCTGCTCGACTGGATCGCGGTCGCGCTAGCGGGTGCCCACGAGCCGCTCGCCTGCATGCTGGCGGAAGAGGCGCGCGAGCAGGGCGGCCACCCGCAGTCCACCGTCGTCGGGCAGGGCTTCGCCACGAGCTGCCGCCAGGCTGCACTGGTCAACGGGGCGGCCTCGCACGCGCTCGACGACGACGACGTCAACATGTGCTTCACGGGGCATCCGAGTGCGGTGCTCGTGCCGCCGCTGCTCGCGCTCGCCGAGGCGCGCGGCGAAAGCGGCGCGGCGTTCATGACGGCGTTCGTCGCCGGCTACGAGACCCTGTGCCGCATCGGCGCGGCGGTGTCGCCCGGGCACCACGTATCCGGCTTCCACGCCACCGGGACGATCGGCACCTTCGGCGCGGCCGCCGCCTGTGCGCGCCTGCTGCGGCTCGACCCGGACGACACCGCGGTGGCGCTGGGCATCGCGGCGACGGAGGCCACGGGCCTGAAGTCGATGTTCGGCACGATGTACAAGCCGCTGCACGCCGGACGCGCCGGCGCCGACGGCATGATGGCCGCCCACCTCGCCGCGCGCGGATTCGCCGGCCGCGGCGACGCGCTCGAGGCCGCGCAGGGCTTCGCCGCCACCCACGGGCCCGACTTCGACCCCGCTGCCGCGTTGCGCGAGCCGGCACGCGGCCTGCACCTGCGCGACAACCTCTTCAAGTACCACGCCGCCTGCTACGGCACCCATGCCGCCATCGAGGCGGCCCGGCACCTGCGGCAACGGCACGGCCTGGCGGACAGCGATGTGCGGCGCATCGTCGTGCACGCGTCGGCGCTCAGCGAGGGCGTGTGCAACATCGCCGAACCGTGCACGGGGCTGGAGGCGAAGTTCAGCCTGCGCCATGCGGTGGCAATGGCCCTCGCGGGGATCGACACGGCCTCGATGTCGAGCTTCACCGACGAAGTCACGAACGACCGCGACCTGCGCCGCCTGCGCGAGCGCGTGCACGTAGAGCTTCATCGCGAGTGCCAGGAGATGAGTCGCGCGGAAGTCGTGATCGAGACCACCGATGGGGTGCTGCTGCGCCGCCACCACGACGTCGGCTTGCCCGTGACCGACCTGGCGGAGCAGCGTCTGCGGCTCGAGCAGAAATTCCGCTCGATGGCCGGATCGAGGCTCACCGCCGAGGCTTGCGACGAACTGATCGACCTCGTCGATCGCCTGGAAGACCTGCCCGACCTGTCGCCACTGGCCGGTCTGCTCGGCGCCGCCGGCGCGCCACGTCGCATTCATTGAACCTGTGCAGCAAGGACCCCGGAGATGAACTTTCTTGACGAGGAACGGCAAGCCTGGAAGGACTCGGTGCGCCGCTGGGTCGATCGGGACGTCGGTCGCGAGTACATCCGCAAGTGCGACATGACCCGCACCTTCCCCTTCGAGGCGTACGAAAAGGCCGCCAAGCTGGGCTACCACAGCCTGCTGGTCCCGGAGGCTGACGGCGGAGACGGCGGCGACATCTGGGCCTATGCGTTGATGTGCGAAGCGATGGCCTGCTACGGCGTGGACTTCGCCGTCGCGATCTGCGGCGGCATCTTCACCGCGATGAATCTGTCGCTGCACGGCACGGAGTACCAGAAGAAGCAGTTCCTGCAGCCGTTCATGCGCGGCGAGATCCGCTTCCCGATCTCCATGTCCGAGCCGAACGCCGGCTCCGACGTCGCCAACGTTCAGACGCGCGCGGTACGCGACGGGGACGACTACGTCCTCAACGGACAGAAGCTGTGGTGCAGCGGCGCGGGCAACCGGGGCGCCGTCATCCTGATGCTGGTTCGCACCGCGCAGACGCCCGACAAGCGCAACGGCCTGACGGTGCTGATCGTTCCCAACGACCTGCCGGGCATGACGATCCGGCCGCTGAACACGCTCGCGCGCCGCTCCATCACCACCACCGAAATCTTCCTCGACAACGTCCGCGTGCCGGCGGTCAACCGGCTGGGCGAAGAAGGCCAGGGCTTCCACATCATTGCCGGCGAGCACCTCGCCCTGGAGCGCATCGCGGTGGCCGCCAGCAATGTCGGCAATGCCCAAGGGGCGGTCGACGATGCCCTCGCCTATGCCAAGCAGCGCATCCAGTTCGGCAAGCCGATCTACGAGTTCCAGGTCATCCGGCACATGCTGGCCGACATGCAGACCAACACCGACGCGGCGCGGCTGCTGATGTACCGCGCCGCGGAGGTCGCGTCGAGCGGCCAGAGCTACCGCAAGGAAGTGGCGATGGCGAAGCTGTTCGCGTCGGAGAACCTGCAGACTGTGACACGGCAGGGCATGCAGATCATGGGCGGGCACGGCATGCTGCCGGAGTCCGACATGGAGCGCTATTTTCGCGAGGGCATGCAGTCGACCATCGGCGGCGGCACGTCGCAGATCCAGCGCACGATCATCGCCCAGGAAATGCGGGTCTGACGGTGCCCTCGCCTGCACCGCCGATCGCCGTCCCCGCGGCGGCCGCGACCATCGTGCTCGTGCGCGATGGTCCACGGGGTCTCGAGACGCTGATGGTGGTGCGCCACCACGAGATCGACTTCGCACGGGGCGCTGCGGTCTTCCCCGGCGGCAAGGTGGCCGCCGCGGACCGCGACCCGCGGCTGCGTGAACGCAGCCCGGTGAGCGGCGGCGACGACCTGGAGCTGTCGCTGCGCGTGGCCGCGGTGCGGGAGACCTTCGAGGAAAGCGGTCTGCTGCTGGTGCGACGAGGAAACCGGCTGCTCGGCGGCGAAGATCGCGCCGAGATGCACCGGCGCTGGCGCGAGCGCGTGGCCGCCTCGGCCGAGGTGTTCGTCGAGATGGTCGTCGCCGAGCAGCTGGAGCTGGCGCTCGACCTGCTGCACCCCTACGCCCACTGGGTGACGCCGGAGGTCTCGCCCAAGCGCTTCGACACGCACTTCTACATTGCGCTCGCTCCCGAAGGGCAGGTCGCCGAGCACGACGGCTGGGAGGCGGTCGACTCGTTCTGGGTGCGGCCACTGGACGCCCTGGACGACTGCGAACAGCGGCGCCGCACCATCATCTTCCCCACCCTGTGCAATCTGGCGCTGCTGGCGCAGAGCGCAGATGCGAACGCGGCCGTCGACGCGGCGCGTGCTCGTCCGGTCCGGCGCCTGCAACCCACGCTGGGCGAACGCGGCGACGGCAAGAGAGTGCCGGTGCTGCCGCCCGGTTGCGGCTATCCCGACCTGTCGCCGGCCCTGATGGACCTGGTGGCGCGTTGATCCACCCTCGAGAAAGGCAACCCATGGAAACGCTCGGCCTCGGCCTGCATTTCGAAGACCTGCCCGTCGGCAGACAGTTCCGGACCATCGGGCGCACGGTGACCGAGGCCGACATCGTTGCCTTCTGCAGCACCACCGGCATGACCGAAGTGCTGTTCACCAACCTCGAGTTCCTGCGCAACGAATCCGACATCAAGGGGCGGCTCGCGCCGGGCGCGCTCGCCTACACGTTTGCCGAGGGACTGCTCGTGCACTCGACCATGCAGCACACCGGCTACGCCTTCCTCGAGATGGACTTCAAGGTGCACAACCCGGTGTTCGCCGGCGACACGATTCACGTCGAGTGCGAGGTCCTCGAGGCACGGCGCAGCGCGAGCCGGCCGGGTCGCGGCCTGGTACGCACGCGCAATCGCATCGTCAAGCACGACGGCACCCTGGCCATCACCTACACGCCGCTGCGCATGATCAAGTGCCGCGACGCGACGGCGAAGTAACGCCGCGGCACCAGGCAGCATGACCATGACCCAAGCCTACGCACTGAACGACGAGCAGCGGCAGATCCGCGAGATGGTGCGCCGCCTGGCGCGCGAGCGCGTCGCGCCGCGTGCCGCCGAGATCGACCGCAGCGCCGAGTATCCACAGGACATGTTCGATCTGCTGCGCGATGCCGGCCTGTTCTGCATTCCCTTTCCCAAGGATTACGGCGGCACCGACAGCATGCTGTCCGCGGCGGTGGCCATCGAGGAGTTGGGACGGGTTTGCTACAACACGGCCTACCTTCTGGTCGTGCAGTGGGTGCCGTTCGGCGCCATCCTCGCCGCGGGCAGCGACGAGCAGAAGCAGCGGCTGCTCGGCCCGCTCGCCGCCGGCCAGATGCGCGGCGCGTTCTCGACCACCGAACCCCAGAGCGGCTCCGACGTGGCGGGCATCCGCACGCGGGCCAAGCGCTGCGAGGGCGGATACCGCATCAACGGAGCCAAGATCTGGTGCACCAATTCGCCGGTCGCCGACTTCGTGCTGGTGGCCGCGAAAACCGGCGACGGCGACGGCGCCGGCGCGGTCAACCTGTTCATCGTCGAGCGCGGCAGCAAGGGCTTCACGATCGGTCGCAAGGAAGACAAGATGGGCGCGCGCGGCGTGCCGTCGTGCCCGCTGTTCCTCGACGACGTCTTTGTGCCTGAAGCCAACCGCCTCGGCGAGGACGGTCGCGGATTCAAGGACGTGATGGAAGCGTTCAATAAGAGCCGTCCGCTGATCGGCGCACGCGGCGTTGGCCTGGCGCAGGGCGCGATCGACCACAGCATCGAGTTCGTCACCAATCGCGTCACCTGGGGCCGGCCGGTGAGCGAGAACCAAGGCATCCGCTGGATGCTCGCCGACATGGCGATCCAGACCGAGGCGGCGCGGCAGATCGTCTACCACGCCGCGGCCGCCGTCGATGGCGGACTCTCCGGCATCGGCCTGGCGCCGGTGGCCGCGATGGCCAAGTGCTTCGCCACCGACACCGCGATGAAGGTCGCCACCGACGCGGTGCAACTGTTCGGCGCCGCCGGCATCTCGTCCGACACGCCGATCAACCGCTACTTCCGCGACGCCAAGGTCTTGCAGATCATCGAAGGGACGAATCAGATCCAGCGCAACATCATCGGCGACAGCCTGCTGGGCAAGCTTCGCCGCTGAGGCCGACACACCACCGCCACGAGCAGACCCTATGAACCGCCTGTTCCGCCTGTTCCGGACTTCCAACCGCGCTTGCGCGATCGCCGCCCTTGCGACGGTCGCGCTGATGCCGACGCTTTCCCTTGCGCAGGCGTCCGGCAAGATGGTGCTGCGTGTCGCCGACCAGTTTCCACAGGGCCATTTCGTGCCCCGCTACGGCATCAAGCCCTGGATGGAAGCCGTGACGAGGGCCACCAATGGCGAGGTGCAGTTCGAGCACTATCCCGCCGAGCAGTTGGGCAAGGCCAAGGATCTGCTCACGGTGGTGCAGAACGGCGTGGCCGACATCGTGCTGTTCGCGCCTTCGTATGCCTCGGACAAGATGCCGCTGACGGCCGCGCTGGAACTGCCTGGCCTGTTCGACACCTCATGCAAGGGCTCGCAGGTCTTTGCCAAGCTGGCTGCGCCGGAGGGCATCCTCGGCCGCCAGGAGTACGCGCCGAACGGCGTGCGCGTGCTGTTCGCGGCGGTGTATCCGCCCTATCAGATGGTTTCCGCCAAGCGCAGCATCGCCACGCTCAAGGACGTCGACGGCATGAAGCTGCGCGTGCTCGGCGGCGCCATGGACTTGACGGTGCGCCGCATGGGCGGCGTGCCGGTGCGCATGGCCTCGACCGAGGCATTCGAGGCCATCAGCCGCGGCACGCTCGACGGCGCGATCTTCTCTTACGGGGTCACCACCAACTACAACATCCCGACGAAGTTCGCCACGGCCGGAAAGGGCTTCGGCTCGGCCGCGGCGGTATTCATCGTCAGCGAAAGCCGCTGGAAGCAGTGGCCCGAACACGTCCGCAAGGCCATGACCGATGCCGGCGTCGAGGCCGGGGCGAGCCTGTGCGCCGGCATGGACAAGGAAGAGACCGTGGACCAGGAGAAGTTGCGCGCGAAGGGCGTGTCGATCGTGCGCTGGTCGGAAGCCGACGTCGCAGCGCTGTCGCAACTGCTCGGCCAGGTGGCGAACGACTGGGCGGCCGAGCTCGACAAACGCGGCAAGCCCGGCAGCGAGGTGCTCAAGGCAACGCTGGCGGCACGCGGCAGCCGCTGAGTTCGGTGCGGCGCTCCGCCCCTCGGCGCGCGACGGGCGGAACGCCTGCGGTTCGTCAGCGCTCCTGAGGCTCAAGCAAGCGGCCGCTCGGCGTTCCGAGCACCGTCAACCGGTGCATGTGGCGCGTGGTCTGGTGGCTGTAGTCGGGCACGGCGAGGTGGTTGGTGCAGCGGTTGTCCCACATCAACATGTCGTTCACCTTCCACGCGTGGCGGTAGGTGAACTCCGGCTTCACCGAATGTTCGAACAGATATTGCAGCAGCCCGGCGCTCTCGGCCTGGCTCATGCCGACGAAGCGCTGGGTCTGACCTTCGCTGATGTAGAGCGCCTTGCGTCCCGTTTCCGGATGCACGCGCACCACCGGCTGCGCAACCGGCGGCGACAACTCGTTCATCTTGCGGATCTGCTCGGGGTCGCGGCTGGTGAAGTACGGGTTGTGCGCGCTGTAATGCTCGAGGCTGTGCACCGCGTCGAGCTTGTCCAGCACCGCACGCAGCG
This sequence comes from Rubrivivax sp., assembly GCA_026125665.1. GTDB lineage: Bacteria > Pseudomonadota > Gammaproteobacteria > Burkholderiales > Burkholderiaceae_C > Rubrivivax. The sequence continues at coordinate 39,267 of JAHCKS010000022.1, read as the reverse complement.
CCGGTGACAGGGTCTCGTAGGCGCGGTACATGTTGCACACCATCGTCGTGCCGCCCACCGGGGGAATCTCCAGGCAGTAGAGCATCGTCGCCATCGTCGGGTGCGTGGTGAACGAGTGGTCCGAGTGCCACAGCCGGCCGGTGTCCTTGGTCTGAGATTCCTTGCCGCCGATCTTCTTGTTCGTGATCAGGTAGATCTCCGGATGTTCGGGGTGGCGGTAGAACGGCACCGACTTGTGATCGTCGAGTTCGCCGAACATGCGCCCGAACGCGATCTGGCGGGGTGGCGGCAAGTCCTGGCCGCGGAAGACGATGACCAGATGATCGAGCCACGCCTGACGGATGGCCGCACGCGTGGCGTCATCGACCGGGCGGCCGAGGTCGACGCCGGATATCTCCGCGCCGATGCCGTACGACAGCGGCCGAACTTGGATGGGCATGAACTCGCTCCTTCTGGGTTGGCGATCGCGATGCAATCGGAAAGGTCAGGACGGCTCGACGGCCGCATCGATGCGGCCGTCCAGACGGACGTTGCGCTCGCGCAGCACGGTGTCGAGCAGTCGGGCACAGGCGTAGACCGCCCGGATCGACGGCACCGGCGTCGAGGTGAGGTCGGCCAGCTCGACCAGCGCGCCAAGCAGCGCCTCGATCTCGATCGGGCGGCCGGCCTGAACGTCCTGGAGCATCGACGGCCGCGCCGCGCCGACTTCGAGCGCACGCGACAGGCGCTGCTCGGGCGTGCCCGGAATCTCGACGCCGAGGCGGCGTGCGAGATCGCGCATCTCGAGCATCAGCGTCACGCCGAGCTGGCGCGCCACGGGCAGGTGGTAGAGGTCGGTGACCGTCGCCTGCGTCAGCGCGCACACCGGGTTCCAGACCACGTTGCCCCAGAGCTTGAACCACTTCTCGGTGCGGATGTCCGGCGTCACCGGAGCGGCGACGCCGGCGCGCGCGAAGACGTCGGAGAGGGCGAGTACGCGCTCGCCGCTGCTGCCGTCGGGCTCGCCGAGCGGGAAGCGGTCGGCCGCCGTGACGATGTGCCGCACGACGCCCGGAGCGGCCAGTTCCGCCCCCTTGTGCGCCACCGAGCCGATGACGCGCTGCGGGTCGATGTGCCCGGCGATGCGCCCGCCGGGGTCGACCGACTCGAGCCGGCGCCCGGCCAGCGGCCCGCCGTGCGCATGGAAGTACCACCACGGAATGCCGTTCTGCAGCGTGATGACCGGCGTGCGTACAGCGTAGAGCGCCTCGAGGTGCGGCGCGACGTCGGCGATCTGGTGCGACTTGAGCGCGAGCACGACGAGATCCTGCGCGCCGAGCGCGTCGCAGCGCACGGCGCTTTCGGCGCGCACGCGCAGCGCGGGCGTCGCCTCGCCGTGCTGGTCGACGAGCTTCAGGCCGTCGCGGCGGATCGCCTCGAGGTGCGCGCCGCGCGCCACCACCGACACGTCGTGCCCGGCGAGCGCCAGTCGCCCGGCCAGGAAACCGCCGATCGCTCCGGCACCGACGACGCAGATCTTCACCGCGCGTGGTCCGAGCCTTCCCGCTGCAGCTTGCGCAGCATCGCGGCCCATTCGCGGTGCCCTTCACCCCCGAAGCCGCTCTTTGAGAAGATGCTGCGTCCGCACTCGACGCTCTTGTCGATCACCGACTGCGGCAGCGGGTGCAGCGGCTGCCCGCCCGACTGCGCGGCAATCTGCATGCGGCAGGCGCGCTCGATGCGGTACATGAGGACGAAGGCCTCGCCGACCGTGCGCCCGGCCGTCAGCGTGCCGTGGTTGCGCAGGATCATGATGCGCTTGTCGCCGAGGTCGGCAACGAGCCGCGTCTGCTCATCGGGATCCAGCGCCGGCCCCTCGAACTCGTGGTACGTGACCTGGTCGTAGATGACGAGCGCGTGCTGCGTCGCCGGCAGCAGACCGCCGGCCTGCGTTGCCACCGCGGTTCCGTCGCGCGTGTGCAGGTGCATCACGCAGTCGACGTCCTGGCGCGCCACGTGGATGCAGCTGTGGATCACGAAGCCGGCCGGGTTGATGATGTAGTCGGTTTCGCTCAGCACCTTGCCGTGCTCGTCGACCTTCACCAGGCTCGAAGCGGTGATCTCCTCGAACAGCATGCCGTAGGGGTTGATGAGGAACTGGTCGCGCGCGTCGGGAACGCGCGCCGAGATGTGCGTGGCGAGCAGGTCGCCCCAGCCATGGATCGCGGCCAGGCGGTACAGCGCCGCGAGATCGCAGCGCATCTTCCACTCGGCTTCGGACATGTCGCGCCGGCGCGCGCCCTCGGAGACGGGACGGGTCGGCAGGGCGCTCGTTGCAGTGTTCATGGTGGCGTGTTCGGATTTACGAACGGCGTTCGGGGATCCAGCGTCGTGACTATACTGGTTCATCCCGGAAAGAGTCGAGACAAGCGAAACGTGCGAGCCCGTGCCCTCCGTCCCCGGCGTCCCGAGATCGGGCTGAAGCCGGCCCGACCGTGAAGAGCCGTGCCCGCCCGGCGGCCTCGGCAACGCCCATGCACCCTCGCCGCCACATCGCGACCGCCTCCTCGCAGGCCGTTGCCGATGCGAGCGGCGACGCGGCGGCCGGCCCGCGCTCGCTGCACCGCACGTTGCGCCTCATCGAGCATCTGGCGCACGCGCGCGCCGGCCTGTCGCTGAGCGCGCTCAGCGGCGACCTGGCATTGCCCAAGAGCAGCCTGCTCGGACTGCTGCGTCCGCTGTGCCGCTACGGCTACCTCGCGCACACCGACGGCAGCTACACGCTCGGACCATCGGCCTTTCGCCTGGGCGTGGCGATCATGCCGACGATGTCGCTGTCGCGCACCGCCGCGCCGGCGATGCGCCGCCTCGTCGACCGCAGCGGCGAGACCGCACTCATCGCCGTGCTCGACCGGGCGTCGGCGGCCGCCGTGTACGTCGAGAAGGTGGAGAGCGCGCAGTCGATCCGCTACAGCGTCTCGCTCGGCACGATGCGGCCGCTGTACTGCTCGGCGGCCGGGCGGGTGCTGCTCGCCTTCGCCGACGACGAGTTCATCGAAGCGTTCCTGCGCCGTGCGCCTTTTCCGGCGCTGACCCCGCAGACGTTGACCCGCGGCGCCGAGTTGCGCGACATGCTGCCGCGCATCCGGGAGCAGCGGCTCGCCGTGACGGTCGGCGAAGTGTCGAGCGACGTCGCCGGCTTCGCCGCCCCGATCTTCGATCACCACGACCGTGTCATCGCCGCACTGGCCATGGCTGCGCCGGTGAGCCGAACGCGCGCCGATCCGGGGGAGTACGCGGGCCTCGTGCGCCAGGCCGCGAACGACATCTCGCTGGCGCTCGGGCACCTGCCGCCGCCCGTCGCGCCGGACGGGGCGTCCGAGCGCCGCGAGCAGACGCCGCGGGCGAGCCGGCGCAGCGAGCGCGCTGCCACGCGCCTGCCGCGCTGACCAAGGCACCGCATCCGAGAACAAGCCGACCGATCACAGCGACGAAGACAAAAGGAGACAAACCATGTCATTGGGCCGACTGCTCGCCGCCTGCGCCCTCACCCTCGCCCTCGCCTGGGTGCCACAGCTTCAAGCTGCCGAAGCCTTTCCGGCACGGCCGGTGCGTTGGATCGTCCCGTTCCAGCCCGGCGGAACGACCGACATCGTCGCCCGCCTGGTCGCGCAGAAGCTCGCCGAACGCTGGCCGCAGCCGGTGGTCATCGAAAACCGCCCCGGCGCCAACGGCGCCATCGGCACGCAGGCCGGCGCGCGCTCGGCGCCCGACGGCTACACGTGGACGTTCGGCTACAACGGCAACATGACGATGAACCCGGTGCTCATCGCCAAGCTGCCCTACGACCCGAACGCCGACTTCGTCCACGTGGCCAAGATCGTCGGCTCGGCGTTCGTGCTGGTCGTCAATCCGTCCGTCCCGGCGCGCTCGCTGAAGGAGTTCGTCGACCTGGCCAAGGCGTCGCCCGGCAAGCTCAACGCGGCCATCGGCGGAGGTGCCGGCCAGCTTTCGATGGCGCTGTTCAAATCGAAGGTCGGCATCGACGTGCTCGACGTCTCCTACAAGGGCAACGCGCCGTCGCTCAACGCCGTGCTCTCCGGCGAAGCGCAGGTGATGTTCGAGACCGTCGCCGCGGCGCTGCCGCACGTGCGCGCCGGCAAGCTGCGGGCGCTCGCGGTGACCACCCCCAACCGCTCTGCGCTGCTGCCCGACGCGCCACCGATCGCCGAGATGGTGCCCGGCTTCGATGTCACGCTGTGGTTCGGCGTCGCCGTCCCCGCGGGCACGCCGCCGGCGCTGGTCGATCGCATCAATGCCGACCTGGCCGACATCGCGCGCGACCGCGAGGTCAAGGAGAAGTTCGCCGCCCTCGGCCTCGAGCCGCTGGGCGGCTCGGCGGCGCAGACCGGCACGGCGATCCGCGCCGAGGCCGAGACCTGGCAGCGCGTCGCGCGCGAGGCGAACATCCAGCAGCAGTGAGCACGAGCCTGCGCATGAAGTCGAGCACCGCCGTCCGGCGGACATCCCCATCGACGAGCAGCGCGGACCGCGACAGCCGCGATTGCCGAGAACGTGAGCCCGAGCGGCTCCGCAACCTGGAGTGCCTGCATGAACGCCGTTTCGCAAGTCGAACGCCCTTCCGCCGCCGAGGAGCAGGCGCGCCGCGACCTCGCGGCGTGCTATCGCCTTGCCGACCGCATGGGCTGGTCGGACATCATCTCGGCGCACATCTCGCACCGGGTGCCGGGCGAGCCGGACCGCTTCCTCATCAACCCGTACGGCATGCTGTTCGACGAGATCACCGCCTCGTCGCTCATCAAGACCGACTCTCGTGGAACGATCTACAGCGCCAGCCCGTTCGGCATCAACCCGGCCGTACTGGTCATCCATGCCGCGGTGCACGATGCGCGCCCCGACCTCAACTGCGTCATGCACCTGCACACGCGCGACGGCACGGCGGTGTCGATGCAGCGCCACGGGCTGCTGCCGGCCTCGCAGCACGCCCTGGTGGTGTGGGACAAGCTCGCCTATCACGAGTTCGAGGGGCTGGCGCTCGACGACGACGAGAAGCGCAGCCTGATTCGCGACCTCGGGGCCGAGAAGAAGCTGCTGCTGCTGCGCAACCACGGCACCCTGAGCTGCGGCGCGACGATGGGCGAGACCTTCATGCTCATGTACCAGCTCGAGCGCGCCTGCCGCATGCAGGTGGCCGCGCTCGGCGGCGAGCAGCCGCTGTACCCGATCGCGCCCGAGGTCGTCGCACGCTGCGCGGCGCAGGGCACACAGGTCTTCGGCAAGGACGGCTTCGTGCCTCAGGGCCGGCTAGAGTGGGCTGCGCTGCTGCGCAAGCTCGACCGCGAGGAGCCGGGCTACCGCGACTGACCCATTCGCACGCCGCCCGGGCGGGCGACCGTGCGGCAACACGCGCGCCGCTTCGCCCGCACCGGCGCGCCTTCCTTTCAAACCCTTCGAGAGAAACGAATCCATGCCCCGGATGAAATCGCTGATCGCCCTGACGATGGCCCTGCTGTGCGCCGCTGCCGGTGGCGCCCATGCCCAGCCCTATCCCTCGCGCCCGGTGCAGCTCATCGTGCCGTACCCCGCCGGCGGCGCGAGCGACATCATGGCGCGCGCATTCGCCGAGAAGCTCGCTGCAGGGCTCGGCGCGCAGGTCATCGTCGACAACCGCGCCGGCGCCGGCGGCAACCTGGCAGGCAGCGCGGCGGCCAAGGCGGCGCCCGACGGCTACACGCTGTTCTTCGGCGCCGCCGGGCCGCTGGCGGTCAACCCGGCGCTGTACGCGAAGATGCCCTTCGATCCGGCGAAGGACTTCGCGCCGATCGGGCTTGTCGGCAGCATGGCGCTGTTCCTCACCGTGCCGGCCGATCTGCCTGTGAAGTCGCTGCCCGATCTCATCGCGCTGTCGAAGGCCCGTCCGGGCGCGCTCAACTACGCCTCGTCGGGAGTCGGCGGCACCACGCACCTGGCGATGGAGTGGCTCAAGAGCCAGGCGGGCGCCGACATCACGCACGTCCCGTACAAGGGCACCGCCGCCGGCGTGGCCGACATGGTCGGCGGGCGCATCCAGGTCATCTTCGACGCCTGGCCGACGACGAGCCCGCACGTCCGCGCCGGCAAACTCAGGTACCTGGCCGTCAGCACGGCGCGGCGTTCGGCGCTCGAGCCCGAGGTGCCGACGATGACCGAACTCGGCCTGAGCGGCTTCGACCTCTACGTCTGGTACGGCCTCATGGCGCCGGCGGGCACGCCGGCGGAGATCGTGCAGAAGCTCGCTCGGTTGACCGCCGAGATCACCACCAAAGCGGACCTGCGCGAGCGCTTCGCCTCGCTCGGCATGGAGCCGCTGACGGGCACCCCCGATCGCTTTGCCGAGCACCTGCGCGTCGAGACCGACAAGTGGGCGCGCATCGTCAAGCTCTCGGGCGCAAAGGCCGAGTGAGGCACGGCCGAAGATCCCTTCATCGGAGATATCTCATGTCCCTGACCATCAAACGACTGTCCTACGGCATCGGCGCCGAGGTTCAAGGCGTCGACCTGCGGCGCCCGCTCGCACAGGAGGCGATCGACCAGATCCGCAAGGCCTGGGTCGAGAACTGCATCATGCTCATCCGCGACCAGGACATCACGCCGCAGCAGCACATCGACTTCAGCAGCCGCTTCGGCGCGCTCGACGACCACGCGGCGCTCTTCAAGTACCGCCACCCCGAGTTCGCGCAGATCTTCATCGTCACCACCCGGCCCAACGCCGACGGTACGCCGTCCAGCACGCGCGAGACCGGGGTCAACTGGCATTCCGACCTGTCGTACACGACGCGACCGGCCACCGGGTCGCTGCTGTACTGCGTGGAGATCCCGGAGATCGGCGGCGACACCCGCTTCACCAACATGTTCCTCGCTTACGAGACCCTGTCCGAGGGCATGAAGAAGCTGATCGCCCCGCTGCAGGCGGTGCACAGCTACGCCTGGGCGATCCACGACACCACCTCGACACGCGACCCCGCGGTCATGAAGGCGCTGATCGACGTCAACCCGCCGGTGACGCAACCGATGGTGCGGCGCCACCCCGAAACCGGGCGGCTGGCGCTGTATGTCAGCGAAGGCATCACCACCCACATCGCCGGCATGACCCGCGAGGAGAGCCAGGGCATCCTGCAGTACCTGTTCGCGCACTCGGTGCGCCCCGAGTTCACCTACCGCCACCACTGGCGGCCGGGCGACATGATCATGTGGGACAACCGCAGCACGATGCACCAGGCGCTGCGCGACCGCGTGCCCGGCACGCACCGCCACATGCACCGCACCACGGTGCTCGGCGAGCCGAGCGGCGCGCTGTACGACGCGGCGGCCTGAGAGCCAGAGGGTCGCCGCGCGCGCATGGGCGCGCCCCTTGTCGTTCGGTGGCTCTCAGCGCACCGCCGGCCGTGCGCTGCGCCGCGCGGGAACGCCGCCGGCCAGCCGCGTGCACTCGACCGCCGCCGCGCGCACCAGGCGCTCGTTGCGCCGCGCGTGCGAGCGCATGCGCTCCGACGGCCCGGCGACGAGCACGGTCGCGACCACCGCGCCGTCGCGTCCGTGGACCGGCGCGGCAACGGCGCTGGCGCCCGCGATGCGCTCGCCGTCGGTGCGCGCCAGCCCGGCGCGGCGCACTTCGTCGAGCTCGTCGCGCAGCGCATCGGCCTCGACGATCGTCGTCGCCGTGAAGCGCTGGCGGCGCACAGATTTCAGATAGCGCGCGAGCCGGCCGGCGTCGAAATGCGCCAGCAGCACCTTGCCTGAGGCCGTGCAGTGCAGTTCGCGACGCTCGCCGACCGTCACCGCATAGCGGATCGGGCGCGCGCTCTCGACGCGGTCGAGGTAGACGACCCGATCCGCATCCGGCGCCAGCGCGGCCAGCACGGCGGTCTCGCCGCTCGCCTCGACGAGCGCTTGCAGCACAGGCCGGGCGAGCGCGACCAGTTCCCTGCCGGCCAGTGCCTGGATGGCCAGCGCGTGCAGACGCGGCCCGGGGCCGTAGCGCCCGCCTGCGTCACGCACGACGCAGCCCTCGGCGGCGAGCCCCGCCAACAGGCCCACGAGGCTGGTCTTCGGCGCCCCCGCGATCGCCGCCAGCTCCGAGAGCGTCGCGCCGCGACGCTGTGCGGCGACGGTATCGAGGATCGCGACGATGCGCCCGACCGACTGCGGGCCGGCGCGCACCGCCTTGGCGGCGGGCGGCGCGTCGGGCCTTGGCCGCGCCATGCGCGGAGCGCCGGGTGCCTGTCGCTGGGTGCGCACGCCTGGCTCACGAACGCCGGTTCACCTGCTCGGCGAGGGCCTCGACGTTGCGCGCCTGCTTGAGGTGCGGCATGTCGAGCATCTTGCCATCGAGGCCGACGGTGCCCAGGCCCGGGTTGCGCTCGAAGATGTCGATCACGCGGCGCGCGTGGGCGATCTCGGCCTCGGACGGCGTGAACGCGGCGTTGATGATCGCCGACTGTTCGGGATGGATCGCGATCTTGCCGACGAAGCCGGCGCGTCGGTCGCGCAGGCAGTCAGCCTCCAGGCCGGCCAGGTCGCGGAAGTCGACGTGCACCGCGCCGACCGGCTGCGCGCCGATGGCGCGCGCCGCCGCCAGACACAGCGACTTGGCGAGCCGGTACGGATCGTCGTAGTCGCCGCTGCGCGCGTCGCGGTTGTCGCTGGCGCCGAGCGCCGCCGCCAGATCCTCGCCGCCCCAGGTCAACGCCGCCAGCCGCGGCGTGGCGCGTTCGAGGTAGGTGTGGAAGCCGAGCAGCGAGGCCGCGGTCTCGGTGGCCACCGCCAGGATGCGCGTCGCGCCGGCGGACAGGCCTTCCCGCGCCTCGAGAGCGTCGAGGTAGTGCGCCAGCCGGTTCACGTCGGCCACCGAAGACACCTTCGGCACGCAGATGCCGTCGGGCGCGCCGGCCATCACCGCCGCCAGGTCGGCGAGCGCCAGCGGCGTGTCGAGCGGGTTGACGCGCACCCACAGCTGCTGCCGCGAGCGCTCGGTGCGCGCCTGCAGGCAGGCGCGCACGGTCTCGCGCGCGAGCGGCAGCCGGTCCTTCGCCACCGAGTCCTCGAGGTCGAGGATCAGCGCATCGGCCGCGTTGTCGCGCGACTTGTCCAGCTTGCGCTCGCTGTCGCCGGGCACGAACAGCCACGAGCGCAGCATCGGCGCGACCGCTTCCGCCTCTGGCGCCTTCATGCCGGCCTCTTGCGCATCAGGCCGGTGCGCACGACGTAGCAGACCTCCTCGTCGCGCTGGTTGTAGCCGATGTGCTCGAAGGTGACGATGCCTTCGTTCGGGCGCGACCTGCTCTCGCGCAGTTCCTTGATGCGCGTGACCACGCGCACCGTGTCGCCGTGGAACACCGGGTGCTTGAAACGGATGTCGGTCATGCCGAGATTGCCGAGCGTGGTGCCGAGCGTCGTCTCGGCGACCGACACGCCGATCACCAGGCCGAGCGTGAACAGGCTGTTGACGAGGCGCTGCCCGTACATCGTCTGGCGCGCGAATTCCTCGTCGAGGTGCAGCGGCTGCGGGTTGTGCGTCATCGCGCAGAAGAGGATGTTGTCCATCTCCGTCACCGTGCGTGTCAGCGCATGGCGGAATTCCATGCCGACCTCGAACTCCTCGTAGTACAGACCTGCCATGGGGGGCGCCTTTCGCTTCAGGTTGCGGGCTGCGGCGCGCACGCCGTCACGCCGCGGGCGACGAGCGAGCGGATGCGCCCGTCGTCGTAGCCGATCTCGCGCAGCACCTCGGCGCTGTGCTCGCCCAGGCGCGGCGCCGGCCGCCCCGGCTGCGGCTGCGTCGCCGACCACGCGCTCGGGTAGGCCATCTCGCGGATGCGGCCTTCGCTCGGATGGTCGACGACCGTGAAGAAGCCGGTGGCACGCAGGTGCTCGTCGTCGAGCAGCGTCGCGGGCGTGTGCAGCGGCATGGCGGGCACGTCGGCGCTTTCGAACAGCGCGAGCCACTGCGCGGTAGTGCGCGTGCGCATCAGCGCCGACAGCTCGGCGTAGATGTCGCGGATGTGCTCGCCGCGCGTCGTCATGCTGCACAGGCGCGGGTCGCGCTCGAAGTCGTCCTCGCGCCCGAGCGCGCGGTAGAAGGCGCGCCAGTGCCGGTCGGTGTAGATCATCGCGCACACGTAGCCGTCGAGCGTGCGGTACGGGCGCCGCTCGGGGTTGAGCATGCGCGCATAGCCGGCCGGGCCGAGCGGCGGGTCGAAGGTCTCGCCGGCGAGGTGGTCGCCCAGCACGAACGAGGCCATCATCTCGAACATCGGGATGTCGATCTTCTGGCCCTGGCCGCTGCGGCTGCGGTGGAACAGCGCCCCGTTGATCTGCCCCACGGCCCACAGCGCGACGCCGCGGTCGACGATCGCCGTCGGCGCGTAGGCCGGCTCGCGCCCGTCGGCCATGTGCGCCAGCCACGGCACGGCGACGGCGCCCTGGATCAGGTCGTCGAATGCCGGCTTGGCCCCGTAAGGGCCCGATTCGGCAAAGCCGTAGAGCGCCGCGTAGATCAGCGCCGGGTTGTTCGCTGCGGCGCGCTCGTAGCCCATGCCCAGCCGCGCCATCGTGTGCGGGCGCAGGTTGCAGACAAACACGTCGGCGCGCGCGACGAGCGCGTCGAGCGCGGACAGCCCTTCGGCCTGCTTGAGGTCGAGCACGACGCTGCGCTTGCCACGGTTGGCGTTCAGGAAGATCGCCCCCATGCCAGCGTGGCGCAGCGGGCCGACGCCGCGCACAGCGTCGCCTGCGGGCGATTCGACCTTCACGACGTCGGCGCCCATGTCGCCGAGGATCTGCGTGACGTAGGGCGCCATCAGCATCGTCGAGACATCGACGACGCGGATGCCGGCGAGCGGCCCGGCCATCAGTACGACTTCGGCAGGCCGAGCACCTTCTCGGCGATGAAGCACAGGATCAGGTGCGGCGTGATCGGGGCGATGCGGTGGATGAGCACCTCGCGCAGGTAGCGCTCGACGTGGAACTCCTTGGCGTAGCCCATGCCGCCGTGCGTCATCACGGCGTTGGTGCAGGCGGCGAAGGCGGCCTCGCCGGCGAGGAACTTGGCGGCGTTGGCCTGCGCGCCGCATTCGTCGCCCCGGTCGTAGAGCTGCGCGGCACGGAAGGCCATCAGGTTGGCCGCCTCGAGCTCGGCCCAGCTCTGCGCCAGCGGATGCTGGATCGCCTGGTTCTGGCCGATCGGGCGGCCGAAGACGACGCGCTGGTTGGCATAGTCGGTGGCCCGCCGCAGCGCCGCGCGACCGAGCCCGACCAGCCCGGCGGCGATCAGGATGCGTTCCGGGTTGATGCCGTGCAGCAGGTAGCGGAAGCCCTTGCCCTCCTCGCCGATGCGGTTCTCCACCGGGATCTCGAGGCCGTCGATGAACAGCTCGTTGGAGTCGACGCACTTGCGGCCCATCTTGTCGATGACGCGCATCTCGACCTTGGAGCGGTCGAGGTCGGCGTAGAACAGGCTCAGGCCGTCGATCGGGCGCGCGCAGTCCCCCTCGGCGGTGGTGCGCGCGATCAGCAGGATCTTGTTGGCCTGCTGCGCGGTCGAGATCCAGATCTTCTGGCCGTTGACCACATAGCGGTCGCCGCGGCGCACGGCGCGCGTCTTCAGCCGTGTCGTGTCCAAGCCGGTGTTCGGCTCGGTGACGCCGAAGCAGGCGATGTCCTGGCGCCGGATGATCGGTGGCAGCATGCGCCGCTTCTGCTCCTCGGTGCCGAAGCGCACCACCGGATTGAGCCCGAAGATCGCCAGGCTGACCGACGAGACGCCGCCGTTGCCGGCGCCCGACTGCGAGATCGCCTGCGTGAGGATCGCCGCCTCGGTGATGCCGAGCCCGGAGCCGCCGTATTCGACCGGCATCGCGATGCCCATGTAGCCGTGGTCGGCGATGGCGCGGCAGAAGTCCTCCGGGAAGCGCCCGTCGCTGTCGCGCTCGAGCCAGTACTGGTCGTCGAAGCCGGCGCACAGCCTGTCGACCCCTTCGCGGATCTGCCGCTGCTCGGACGTGAAGTCGATGCTCATGGCCGGTGCCTCGGCCGGCCCGCGAGGCCGTCGTCGCGGTTCGCATATTCGAACGTCAGGCGCATATCCGCAGTCTAGCCCATTGCCGCGGCGGCGAGCGCACGCTAGAGTGCGCCGGCCTGGCGCACTCACCAAGGAGCAGTCTCATGACCGGCTTCGTTCGACGCATCGTCCTTGCCGCCGTCTGCCTGGCGGTGTCCGGAGGGCTCGCCGCGCAGCCCGCGAGCTGGAAGGCGGGCTTCTTCGGCCCGCCGCGCTCGCCGACCAAGCCGATCGAGTGGTGGGTGCAGGAGATGACGGCGCGCACCGGCGGCCAGTTCAAGGCCGAACTGGTGTACGGTGAAGCGCTCGCCAAGGCCACCGAGATCCCCGACTCGCTGCGCGCCGGCGCCTTCGAACTGGGCATGATCTGCACGTCGTACTACCCGGCGAAGTTCCCCCTGTACTCGGTGTTCGACCTGCCGTTCCTGGCGGGCGACGACATGACGGCGCTGGCGCGCGCGCAACTCGCGGTCTCGCAGCACCCCGCGGTGGTCGCCGAGTTCAAGCGCTGGAACCTGGAGATGCTGCTGCCGCTGCCGCTGCCGCAGTACCAGATCATGGGGCAGAAGCCGCTCGCCAAGGCCGAGGACTTCAAGGGGCTGCGCATCCGCATCTCCGGCGAGATGGCGCGCCCGATCGAGGAGTTCGGCGCCGTCAAGAGCCTGGTGCCGGCCCCCGAGGTCTATACCTCGCTCGAACGCGGCCTCGTCGACGCGGTGGCCTTCCCCTCGACCTACGCCTTCTTCTCGTACCGGGTGCACGAGGTCGCGAAGTTCTTCGTCGACAAGATCTCGCTCGGCGCGCAGCCCTGCTTCTACGCGGTGTCGTCGGCCGCCTGGGCACGCCTGTCGCCGCAGCAGCAGAAGCTCGCGCTCGAACTGCGCGAGGCGGCCATCCCGCGCTTCGCCGAAGCCTATGCGCTCGACGACGCGAAGAACAACGAGGCTTTCCGGCAGAAGGGCGTGCAGAAGACCGATTTCCCCGCCGCCGAGCGGGCCAGGCTGGTCGCCACGGCCGAGAAGCATTGGCAGGCCTGGACCGAAGCCATGGACAAGCGCGGCCTGCCGGGCAAGGAAGTCCTCGAGTTGGCCCGCAAGCACTTGTCGCCCGCCCGGTGATGCTCGTCGCGCTGCGCAAAGCCCATGCGGCCCTCGAGACGGGGCTGACCCTGGCCTCCTCGGGCATCCTGTTCCTGCTGATGCTGTACGTCACGGCCGAGGTGGCGATGCGCTACCTCTTCGGCAGTCCGCTGCGCGGGCACCTGGAAACGACGCAACTGCTCATCGCCCCGGCGGCGCTGCTCGCGCTGGCCTGGCTGCAGGCGCGGCGCGGGCATGTCGGCATGGATCTGGTGGTCGAGCGGCTGTCGCACCGCGCGCGCGCCGCCGCCGATTGCATCGCACTGACGCTCGCGCTCGCCACCTTCGCCGTGATCGCCTGGTTCAGCGCAGACGCCACGTGGCTGGCCTGGGACATCGGCGACTCGACGCCGACGGCGCAGTTGCCGACCTGGTGGTCCAAGGCCGCGGTGCCACTGGGCTTCGGCCTGCTGTGCCTGCGCCTCGCACTGCAACTCGTGGCCAGCCTCGGCGTCCTCTTCGGCCGCCGCCCCGCCTGACATGGACCCGCTGCACCTTGCCGTGCTCGGCATGGTCGCGGTGCTGGTGTTCGTCGCCCTCGGCATGCCGATCGCGTTCGTCACGGCCGCCGTCGGCCTGGCCGGCCTCGTCGCGATGCGCGGCGTGCTGCCGGCCGGCGTGCTGGCCGCGGGCGTGCCGCACTCCGAGGTGTCGAGCTACACGCTCGTCGTCATCCCCTTCTTCATCATGATGGGCGCCTTCGCCGGCGCGGCCGGCATCACCGGCGATCTGTACCGCATGGCCAAGGCCTGGGTCGGTCATCTCCCCGGCGGGCTCGCCATCGCCACGACGTGGGGTACCGCGCTGTGGAGCGCGATCTCCGGGTCGAGCACCGCGACCGCCGCCGTGATGGGCAAGATGGCCGTGCCCGAGATGCTCGCCGCCGGCTACGACCGCCGGCTCGCATCGGGCAGCGTCGCCGCCGGCGCGGCGATGGACGCGCTCATCCCCCCCAGCGTGGTGATGATCGTCTACGGGCTGCTCGTCGAAGCGCCGATCGGGCCGCTGCTGATCGCCGGCTTCATCCCGGGCCTGATGGAGGCGGCCAGCTTCGCGGTGCTGATCTATGTCATCGGCGTGCGCCACCCGCAGCTTGCTCCGCCCGCGCCGCGCGCCTCGTGGCCCGAGCGGCGCACGTCCTTCTTTCGCGCCGGCTGCATCGGCTTCATCGCCATCTTCGCCATCGTCTTCGGCGGCATCTACATGGGGGTGTTCACGCCCACCGAGGCGGGCGGCATCGGGGCCTTCGGCACCTTCCTGATCGCGCTCGGCTTGCGCCGGCTCGACCGACGCGCGCTCGGCGAAGGCATGCTCGAGACCGCCAGGGTCACGGTGATGATCTTCATGATCATCGTCGGCGTGCTCATCTTCTCGCGCTTCCTCGCGTTCAGCGGCTTCACGCAGCGCACCACCGAGTTCGTGCTGTCGCTGGGGCTTTCGCCGATGGGCATCCTGATCGGCATGCTCGCCATCTACCTGATCCTCGGCTGCTTCCTCGACGCCATCGGCATGATGGCGCTGACGCTGCCGATCTTCGCGCCCATCGTCGAGAAGCTGGGCTTCGACCTGATCTGGTTCGGCATCCTGGTGGTGAAGATGATCGAGATCGCGCTCATCACCCCGCCGGTGGGGCTGAACGTCTACGTGCTGCGCGGCGCGCTGCCGCAGGTGCCCACCGCGGACATCTTCCGCGGCACCCTGCCGTTCCTCGTGGTGCAGTTCGCCAACGTGGCGCTGATCCTCGCCTTCCCGGCCCTGGTGCTGTGGCTGCCGCAGACCATGGGGCTGCTGCGCTGAGCGACCCCTTGTTCGAGCGGGTCCGCACGGCGGCCGGCCGGCATCGAGCACCCGCCTCGCGAGGCCGCCGGCGCGGTGGCCGGAGGACCGGCGCTACTCGGGGGTGACGCTCACCACCACCGCGTTGCGCTCGACCGTCTGGCCGGTCTTGCAGTTCACCGCCGCCACGGTGCCGGCGCAGTCGGCGGTGATGCGCATCTCCATCTTCATGGACTCGAGGATCGCCACCACCGCGCCCTTCTCGACGCGGTCGCCCGGCGCGACGTTGACTTTCAGGATCAGCCCCATCATCGGCGCCTTCACGTCACCGCTGGCTTGCGCCGACGCACTGATGTAGGACAGGTAGGGCACCGCCCTGAGCGCGTGCGTGCCGCGGCCGTCCTGCACGTAGAGCATGTCGCCGTCGCGGTGCACGCCCACGGTCTCGCGCCGCGCGTCGACGATGGCGAGGAAGCGCCCGTCGTCGCCCGCGGGCGCCAGGCGCAGGTGCAGCCGCGCATCGTTCACGCCCACCAGCAGGCTGCCGTCGCGGGCCAGCGGGCCGAAGCGGATCTCGGCGCTCACGCCGTCGGAGGCCTCGACGTGCAGGCTCGGGATCGGCGCCAGGCCGTCGTCGCCTGCGGAAAGCTGCCAGCCGCTGCCGCCCCAGCCCGACCACAGGCTGCGCGCGTCGGCCGCGCGCTGGCTGCGCAGCCAGTGCAGCGCGGCGATAGCCAGCGTGCGCTCGTCGTGCTGCGCCTTGCCGAGCGCCCAGCCTTCGATCTGCTCGTCGATCAGCCGCGTGTGGAAGGTGGCCTTGCGCGTCTCGGGCAGGTCGATCAGACGCTGCAGGAAGCCGATGTTGCTGGTGACGCCGAACACCGCCGTGTCGTCGAGCGCGCGCTCGAGCCGGTCGAGCGCCTCGTCGCGCGTCGGCGCGTGCGTGATCAGCTTGGCCAGCATCGAGTCGTAGTACGGCGTGACCTCGCTGCCCGACTCGACGCCGGTCTCCACGCGCACGCCGGCGCGCGGGAAGCGCACCTGCGAGAGCCGGCCGGTGGAGGGCAGGAAGTTCGCCGCCGGATCCTCGGCGCAGATGCGCGCCTCGACCGCATGGCCGCTGATGCGCACGTCGTCCTGTGCCAGCGGCAGTCCCTCGCCGGAGGTGATGCGCATCATCAATTCGACGATATCGAGCCCGGTGATCGCTTCGGTGACGGGGTGCTCGACCTGCAGCCGCGGGTTGACCTCGAGGAAGTGGTAGTCCTTCTCGCCGACGATGAACTCGACCGTACCGACGCCGCGGTATGCGAGCCGCTCGCCCAGCCGCACCGCGTCGGCCGCCATGCGCTCGCGCATCGCCGCGCTCAGGTTGGCCGCCGGCGCCTCCTCGATCACCTTCTGGTGGCGGCGCTGCAGAGTGCATTCGCGCTCGAACAGGTGGATGACCTTGCCGCGGCCGTCACCGGCGATCTGGATCTCGACGTGGCGCCCGCGCCGGATCAGCTTCTCGACGATCAGCCCGGCATCGCCGAAGGCGTTCTTCGCCTCGCGCATGGCCGACTCGATCTCCTGCTCCAGGCCGTCGAGCACCTCGATACCGCGCATGCCCTTGCCGCCGCCGCCCGCCGCGGCCTTGAGCATCACCGGCAGGCCGATGCGGCGCACGGTGGCGGCGATCTCCGCCGGATCCGTGCTGGGCGACTGGCTGCCGGGCACGATCGGCACGCCGGCGGCGTCGGCCTCGCGCTTGGCCGCGGCCTTGTCGCCGAGCCGCTCGATGACCTCGGGCGTCGGGCCGATGAAGACCAGCCCCGCCGCCTCGACCGCGCGCGCGAAGGCGGCGTTCTCGGCAAGGAAACCGAAGCCGGGGTGGATGGCTTGCGCGCCGACCGACTTCGCCGCCGCGATCACCGCGTCGATGCGCAGATAACTCTCGGACGCGGCCGCGCCGCCGATCTCGACCGACTCGCCGATCTCGCGCACATGCAGCGCATCGCGGTCGGCGGCGGAATGCACGCCCGCGGCGGCCACCCCGAGGCGCCGGCACGTGCGCACGATGCGACAGGCGATCTCGCCGCGGTTGGCAATCAGGATCTTGTCGAACACGCTGCTTGCCCCCGGCTCACATGCGGAACACGCCGAAGCGCGACGGCACCGCCGGCACGCGGCCGGCGAGGTCGAGCAGCAGCGCCATCGTGTCGCGCGTCTCGGTCGGCTCGACGATCAGGTCGCACCAGGTGTTGCGGGCGAAGTTGTAGGCGTTGGCGAAGTCCTCGAAGGTCTTGCGCACCGGTGCCTTGTAGGCCTCGCGCTCGGCGTCGGTCCAGCTCGTGCCGTCGCGCTTGTGCTGGTCGTCCTTCACCATCGCCAGCGTGGTGGCGGCCTGCTCCGGGCCCATGATCGCGGCGCGGCCGTTGGGCCACATGAGCATCGCGTTGGGCTTGAACGCGCGGCCGCACATCGCGAGGTAGCCCGCGCCGTACGAGCCGCCGTGGATCAGGGTGTACTTGGGCACGCCGGCGCAGGTCATCGCGGTGATCATCTTGGCGCCGTGCTTGGCGATGCCGGCCTCCTCGGCCTCGCGGCCGACCATGAAGCCGTTGATGTCGGCCATGAACAGCAGCGGGATGTCGCGCTTGCAGCACAGGTCGATGAACTGCGTGGCCTTCATCGCGCTTTCGGAGAACAGCACGCCGTTGTTGCACAGGATGCCGATGTCGAAGCCCTTGATGCGTGCGAAGCCGGTGATCAGCGTGTCGCCGTACTCGGGCTTGAACTCGTGCAGGTCGCTGCCGTCGACGAGACGCAGCACGATCTCGCGGTTGTTCGTGGGGATGCGCGGGTCGGCGCTGACGATGCCGTAGATCTCGGCCGGATCGTGCAGCGGCTCGACCGGCTCTGCCACATCGCGCCGCTGCCTCGGCACGTCGCCCAGATGGCCGACGAGGTCGCGCAGGATCGCGATGGCGTGGGCGTCGCTCTCGGCCAGGCGGTCGGTCACGCCGTCCTCGCGGTTGGCGCGGTCGGCGTCGGCGGGGTTCGGCACGGCCATGCCGAACGCGAGCGCGCCGCGCTCGCGCACGACGACCACCTCGTCGCACAACGCGGCGACGAACGCGGCGCTGTCTGCCGCGGGGCCGTGCACGCTGGCGATCTGCGCGATGCCCTCGCGCGACATGCGCGTCTGCAGGTACAGGATGGAGCCGAACTGGCCCTCGTCGGCGAACACGCCGGGCTTGGCGCCCGGCGCCTGCGCGCCCGGCTGCAGCAGCGTCACGCACGGCAGCCGGTGCTGCGACGCGAAACGCAGCGCGCGCACGTGCTTCTTGGTGGTGTGTGCGTTGTAGGCGCCGTCGTTCACGGTCGGGTCATTGGCGATCACCATGCACGGCCGGCCGGCGATCATGCCCACGCCCGTCACCAGGCCCGCACCCGGCGGGTCGTCGCCGTACAGGCCCTCGCCCGCGAGCTGGCACAGCTCGAGGAAGGGCGAGCCGGCGTCGAGCAGCGCGCTCACGCGCTCGCGCACGAGCAACTGGCCGGCGTCGCGCAGCTTCTGCCGGGCCTCGGGCGAGCCGGCGGCCAAGGAGGCGGCGCGCCGGGTGCGCAGATCGGTCACGCGGGTCTCGTAGGACCTGCGATTGGCCTGCAGCTCTTGCGGGCTCGAGGTCATCGCGGAGGCGAGCAAGCTCATCGTGTCCTCCGGCGCGGCGTCACGCACGGGCAGGTGCCGGCGCCCAGGCGGGTCGTGGGTTTCATCGTTGCGAAGCGAAGCGACATGCCGCTAAGATACCAAACATTCGTTAGGCTGAAAACGGCATCGACCCGGATCGTCATGACATCGCCCCTCGGAACATCGCTCAGCGCCGCGGCCGCGGAAGTCGTGCACCGCCGCCAGGCCTACCAACGCGCGCTCGAGGTCCTGCACACCCGCCGCGCCGCGGCCCTGCTGGGCGGCCACGAAAAGGCGCGCAGGCTGCACAGCAGCCGCGGGCAGATGCTGCCGCGCGACCGCATCACCGCGTTGCTCGACCCGGGCTCGCCGTTCCTGGAAATCGGCCAGCTCGCCGGCGCCGATCTCTACGAGGGCGTGCCGCCAGGCGCGACGATCATCACCGGGGTCGGCCTGGTCTGCGCACGCTGGTGCATGCTGATCGTCAACGACGCCACGGTGAAGGGCGGCACGATGTTCGGCATGACGACCAAGCGGCACACGCGTGCGCAGCTGTTCGCGTGGCAGCACCGCCTGCCCTGCATCACGATGGTCCAGTCGGGTGGCGGCTTCCTGCCCGACCTCGAGAACATCTTCCCGGACGAAGGGCAGGCCGGCTCGATCATGTACAACCAGGTGAAGATGTCGTCCGAAGGCATCGCGCAGATCGCGCTGGTGCACGGTCCCTCGACGGCCGGCGGCGCGTACATCCCGGCGCTGTGTGACGAGGTGGTCATCATCCGCAACCAAGGCGCCATGTTTCTCGGCAGCCCCCAGCTGGTGTTCGCCGCCACCGGGGAGATCGTCGACATCGAGCCGCTCGGCGGCGCTGAGATGCACAGCCGGGTGAGCGGCGTCACCGACCACATCGCCGACGACGACGCCCATGCGCTGGCCATCACGCGGCGGATCGTGGAGCACCTGGGCGAGCCGCCGCGGCAGCGCTGGACCCGCGCCGAGGCCGAAGCGCCGCTGCACGACGCCCGCGAGCTCGGCGGCCTGGCCCGTGTCGGCGGCGCCGACGGCGTCGACTGCCGCGAGGTCATCGCGCGGCTGGTCGACGGCAGCCGCTTGCAGGAATTCAAACAGCTGCACGGCGGGACGCTGGTCTGCGGCTTCGCACGCATCGAAGGTTTCGAGGTCGGCATCGTCGCCGGCAACGGCGAGCTCACCGCCCAGGCCGGCGCCAAGGGTGCGCACTTCATCGAGCTGTGCGGCCAGCGCGACATTCCGCTCGTGTTCCTGGCCGACTCGCCCGGGCTGGCCGCCAACGATGCCCCCGGGCAGCAGACGGTGGGCAAGCATGTGGCCAAGCTGCTCAACGCGACGGCGAATGCCGACGTGCCGAAGTTCACCCTCATCACCGGCAGCGCGCACGGCGCCGCCTACTACGCGCTGGGCGGCCGCTCGTTCAAGCCCAACGCGCTGCTGATGTGGCCGGGCGCGCGCGCCTCGGCTTCACCCGACGCGCCGGACGACGAAGCCGGCGCGCTGAACTGGGCGCGCCAGCTGTGGTGCGACATGGTCGTCGAGCCCGAGCAGACCCGTGCGGTGCTGGCACAGCTGCTCGACGTCGCCGGCCGCAACCCGGCCCGACCGACCGCGTACGGGGCGTTCCGCATGTAGCGCCCGCAGGCACCCAGTCCATGGACACCTCACAGGCGCACGGCGACGAAGACGAACAGCGGCGCGCCACCCGCGCAGCGCTCATGGCGTCGCTGCAGACGTGCAAAGACCAAGCCTGCCTGGGCGGCAGCGAGAAGGCCCGCAAGTTGCACAAGAGCCGCGGCCAGCTGCTGCCGCGCGAGCGCATCCAGGCGCTGCTCGACAACGGTTCCCCTTTCCTGGAGATCGGCCAGCTCACCGCCGCCGGCCTGTACGACGGCGTGCCGCCGGGCGCGACGATGGTCACCGCTGCCGGCCTCGTGGGTGGCCGCTGGTGCATGCTCATCGTCAACGACCCGACGGTGAAGGGCGGCACGATGTTCGGCATGACGACCAAGCGTCATGTGCGCGCGCAGCTGTTCGCATGGCAGCACCGCCTGCCCTGCATCACGATGGTCCAGTCCGGCGGCGCCTTTCTCCCGGACCTGGAGAACATCTTCCCCGACGACGGTCAGGGCGGCTCGATCATGTACAACCAGGTGAAGATGTCGTCGGAGGGCATCGTGCAGATCGCGCTGGTGTTCGGGCCGTCGACCGCCGGCGGCTCGTACGTCCCCGCGCTGTGCGACGAGGTCGTGATCGTGCGCAACCAGGGCGCGATGTTTCTCGGCAGCCCGCAGCTCGTCTATGCGGCCACCGGCGAAGTGATCGATGTCGAGCCGCTGGGCGGCGCCGAGATGCACTGCCGCATCAGCGGCGTCACCGACCACCTGGCCGAGGACGACGCCGACGCGCTGGCCATCACGCGGCGGATCGTCCAGCACCTGGGCGAACCGCCGCGACTGCGCTGGACGCGTGCCGCCGCCGAGCCGCCACGCCACGAACCCGGGCAGCTGAACGGCCTGGCGCGCTGCGGAGCACACGCGGGCGCCGACTGCCGGGAAATCATCGCGCGGCTGGTCGACGGCAGCCGCTTCCAGGAGTTCAAGCAGCTTCACGGCGGGACGCTGGTCTGCGGCTTCGCGCGCATCGAAGGTTTCGAGGTCGGCGTCGTCGCGGGCAACGGCGAGCTCACGGCCCAGGCCGCGGCGAAGGGTGCGCACTTCATCGAGCTGTGCGGCCAGCGCGACATTGCGCTCGTGTTCCTGGCGGACTCGCCGGGCTTTGCGGCCAGCGATCGCGCCGGCCAGGGCGGCGTGGGCAAACATGGGGCGAAGCTCCTCAACGCGGTGGCGAACTGCGACGTGCCCAAGCTCACCGTCGTCACCGGCCACGTGCACGGCGCGAGCTATCACGCGCTGTGCGGTCGCGCCTTCAAGCCCAACGCGCTGCTGATGTGGCCGGGCGCGCGCGCGTCGGCGTCCCCCGACGCGCCAGACCACGAAGCCGGCGCGCTGAACTGGGCGCGCCAGCTCTGGTGCGACGCCGTCGTCGAGCCCGGGCACACGCGCGAAGCGCTCGCCCAGCTGCTCGACATCGCCGGGCGCGTTCCGGCACGTCCCACCGCCTACGGCGCGTTCCGGATGTAGGCGCGACCTTGGCGGGCGATCTGCGCAGTCGTCGTTTCGATGTTCACAGACAGGGAGAGCGTCATGCCCGCCTTCATCTCGCGCCGGTTCGCCGCCATGGTCGTCCTCTGCACGCTCGGCTGCCGGGCGGCGTTCGCCGCCGACGAATTTCCCTCGCGTGCGCTGCGCATGATCGTCCCGTACTCCGCCGGCAGCTTCAGCGACGCGTTGTGCCGCGAACTGGCCGCCGGGATGTCGGCACACCTGAACCAGCCGGTGACGATCGACAACATTCCGGGCGCGGGTGCCACGATCGGCATGGCGCGCGCGAAGGCGGCGCCGCCGGACGGCTACACGATCGTCTACGTCGGCAGCTCGGCGATCATCAACGTGTCGCTCATGCCTCAGGTCCCCTACGACCCGCTGAAGGACTTTCGCTACATCGGTCTGATCGGCTACACGAACTACGTGCTCGCGTCGCATCCCGGACGGCCGTTCGCGGACTTCGCCGGCATGCTCGCCCGCGCCAAGGCGGCGCCCAACACGCTGACCATCGCTTCGCCTGGCAACGGGACGGCGAGCCACCTGTCGGCCGAGATCATGAAGAAGGCTGCGGGCATCAACGCCCGGCACGTCCCGTACAAGGGCAGCTCGCCGGCCGTGAACGACCTGGTGGCCGGGCATGTGGACATGATGATGGACCCCCAGACGACACTCGGCCCGTTCGTCCGCGCTGGCCGCCTCAGGGGGCTGGCGGTGACCGGGTCGCAGCGCATGCGCGAGCTTCCCGACGTGCCGACCTTGTCGGAGCTGGGCATCAAGGGCCTCGAGGTGCCGCTGGGCTGGTTCGGCATGGCCGCACCGGCGGGCACGCCCGACGCCGTCATGACGCGTCTGCACGCGGCCATGAGCGCGGCGATGGAGCGCAGCACGGGAAAGCTCGGCGAGCTGGGCGTGCAGATCGGCTTCGGTTCGGCCGATGCGTTCCGGCGCTTCGTCGAGAGCGAGGTGCCGCGCTACGGACGGATCGTCGACGAGACCGGCGTCAAGCTGGAATGAAGTCAGTGGCTCGTCAAATTCAGTCGGCGCGGCCCCACTGCGTGCGGTCGCTCGCGAAGCTCACGAAGAAGTCCAGCGCCGCGGGATTCATCATCGCGTCGCGGCTGGCTACCTTCTCCGGTGCGGCGCCGAGCAGGATCTTGCGCACCGGCAGCTCGAGCTTCTTGCCGGTGAGCGTGTAGGGCACGGCGTCGATGGCGACGTAGCTGTCGGGAACGTGCCGCGGCGAGCCTTGCGTGCGCAGCGCCTGCGTGATGCGCCGCTGCATCTCGTCGTCGAGGCGGTGGCCCGGCTTGGCGACGACGAACATCGGCATGAAGAACGCGCCGCCGGGCAGGTCGAGGTTCACCACCAGGCTGTCCTGCACGCCCTCGACGTTCTCGACGATGCGGTAGATCTCCGCCGTGCCGATGCGCACGCCGGCGCGGTTGAGCGTCGAATCGGAACGCCCGTAGATGAAGCAGCCGCCGCGCCGGTTGACCTTGAAGAAGTCGCCATGGCGCCACTGGCCGGGGTAGACGTCGAAGTAGCTCTCGCGGTAGCGGCGGTTGTCCTGGTCGCCCCAGAAGTACAGCGGCATCGACGGCATCGGCTGGCCGATGACCAGCTCGCCCACCGCGTCGATCAGCGGCCGCCCGTCGTCGTCGAGCGCGTGCGCGTCGACGCCGAGCAAGCGCGCCTGGATCTCGCCGGCGTGCACCGGCAGCGTGGGCGAGGCGCCGACGAAGGCCGAGCAGATGTCCGTGCCGCCGCTCTGCGAGGTGACCCACAGGTCCTGCTTGACCTCGCGGTAGAACCACTCGAAGGTCTCCGGCATGGCCGGCGAGCCGCCCAGCAGAACACCCTCGAGCGCGGACAGGTCGTACTTCTGCGCCGGGCGCACGCCGGCCTTCATCATCATCTGCACGAAGGTCGGGCTGGCGCCGAACATCGTCACGCGGTGCTCGGCGGCAAGCTGCCACAGCCGCTCGACGTCGGGCGCGAGCGGGTTGCCGTCGTACAGCACGATGCGCCCGCCGGCGGCCAGCCCCATGACCATGAAGTTGAACATCATCCAGCCGGTGGTCGTGTAGAAGAACAGGCACGAGTCGGGCGTCTGGTTCGCATGGAAGGCGATGACCTTCAGCGCCTCCAGCGTCATGCCGCCATGGCCGTGCGTGATGGCCTTCGGCAGCCCGGTGGTGCCCGACGAATACAGGATCCACAACGGGTGGGCGAAGTCGACGTCCTCGTAGCGGAAGTCGTCGTGGGCAACGGGCCGCTCGGCCATCACTTCGGACCACAGTCGCGCTTTCGGCGTCGGCCGCGGCGCCGTGCGATCGAGGTCGGGCAGGAAGATCAGGTGCTCGAGCGACGGCAGCCCCTCGACCAGGCGGGCGAGTTCGCCGCGGCGATCGAAGTCCTTGCCGCCGAAGCGGTAGCCGTCGACAGCGAACAGCAGCCGCGGCTCGATCTGCTGGAAGCGGTCGAGGATGCTGCGCGAACCGAAGTCGGGCGCGCACGCGGACCAGACGGCGCCGATCGCCGTCGTGGCCAGCAGCGCGATCACGGCTTCGGGCGTGTTCGGCAGCGTCGAGGCGACGCGGTCGCCGGGCCGGATGCCCAGCCGGCGCAGCGCCTCGGCGAGCGTCGCCACCCGGTCGCGCAGGTCCGCCCAGTCGAGCGTGGCCGGCGGGCGGATTTCGCTGCGGTGGTGGATGGCCGGCCGCCCGCGCTGACCCTTGCGCAGCATGTGCTTGGCGAAGTTCACCCGCGCACCGGGGAACCAGACCGCACCGGGCATCGCGCGCTGCTTCAGCACGCACTCGTAGGGCGTCGAGGAGTCGATCTCGAAGTACTGCCACAGCGCAGCCCAGAAGTCCTCGACGCGGTCGACCGACCACTGCCACAGCGCCGGGTAGTCGGCGAAGTCGAGGCCGCGTTCGCGCCGCAGCCAGTCCATGAAGCGCGACACCCCGGATGACCGCGCGAATTCCGCGCGCGGCGTCCACAGCAGGTCTCCCTCATCGAGCGCCATCATTCGTCTCCTCGTCGTCGATGCCTGCTTGCAGCGCATCGTAAGGCCGCCAGGCCGTCGCCGGCCCCGGAGCTCCCGCGGGCCGGCGGCGCACGGTGCGGCAACAACCGCGCCCTGCGCGCCGGCCGCTCTACTGCACGCCGGCCTCCCTGCGCCCCAACCTCAGCAGGCTCGCCCCGCCGGCCAGCAGCGCGAACGCCGCCGCCAGCCACAGCGCCGCCAGCGCACCGCGCGCCGCGAGCAGGTGGAACACCAACGCCGTCAGCGCCGCGCCGAGCACTTGGCCGCAGACCCGCGCCGTCGCCTGCATGCCGCTGGCGCCGCCGCGCCGACGCAGGGGTGCCGAGGCGATCATCGTGCGGTTGTTCGGGGTCTGGAACAGACCGAACCCGATGCCGCACAGCGTCATCCGCCACACGATGTCGGCCGCCTGCGCCTGCGCGGGCAGCAGCGCCAGTGATGCGAGGCCCGCCGCCAGCAGCGCCATGCCCAGGCCGCCCAGCACGGCGGCGGGGTGGCGGTCCGACAGCCTGCCGGCGAGCGGCGCGACGAGCATGATCACCGCGGCCCACGGCGTCATCAGCAGGCCGATCTCGCCGGGCGACTTGCCCATGACGCCCTGGAAGAGGAACGGCAGCGCGATGTAAGCCATCGTGTGCGCCGCGAAGGCGCACGCCGATCCGGCGATCGACAGGCCGAAGGCCGGGATGCGCAACAGGTCCACCGGCAGCAGCGGATGCGGCGAGCGCAGCTCACGGCGCACCAGCAGCGCGCCCAGCAGCAGCGCGAGCCCCAGTTCCGCGCCGACCACCCAGGCGTCGGCTCCACGGCCGGCGCCGTCGATGGCGACGATGAACAGGCACAGCGTCGCCGCATTGAGGAGCGCCGCGCCGAGATCGAAGCGATGCGACGCACGCGGACTGCCCGGCAACGCGCGGCGGCCGACGGCCAGCGCGACGAGCCCGATCGGCAGGTAGATGGCGAACAGCCAGGGCCAGTCGGCCACCGAGAGCACGGCGCCGGCGATGCCCGGGCCGAGCGCCGTGCCGCCGGCGACGATCATGGCGTTGATGCCGACGGCACGCCCGAGCATGGCGCGAGGGTAGGTCAGGCTCACCAGCGAAGTGCTGACGCTCATGATGCCGGCGCCGCCCAGGCCGAGCAGCACCCGCGCGGCCACCAGCCACGGCAGCGACGGCGACAGCGCGCAAGCGAGCGCCCCGACGACGAACAGCGCCAGCCCGGCGAGATACACGCGCCGGAAGCCGACGATCTCGCCAAGCAGCGCCAGCGGCAGCAGGCATGCCGCGACGGTCAGCTGGTAGGCGTTGACGATCCACACCGACTGCGCCGCCGAGACGCCCAGCCCGCCGGCGATGGTCGGCAACGCGACGTTGGCGATGCTGCTGTCGAGCACCGCCAGGGTGATGCCCAGAGCCAGGGTGACGACCGCCCAGACCCGGCGCGGCAGCGGCAGGCCGTCGGCCGCGTTGGCCGCATCGCCAACAGCCGCCGCAGCGGCCGCATCGGACGCAGGGCCGCTCAGATCACGCCCTCCTTCGCCAGCGCGTCGCATTCGGCCGCGGTCTTGCCGAGCAGCTTCATCAGCACCTCTCGCGTGTCGGCACCGAGCAGCGGCGGCGCGCAGTGCTGCGGCGGCGTCGCGGAGAAGCGCATCGGATGGCGGATCATCGGCATCGTGCCGGCAAGCGGATGCGGCACGTCGATCTGCATCGCGCGGTGGCGCACGTGCGGGTCGGCCAGCGCCGCCGGCACGTCGTTGATCGGCCCGCAGCCGACGCCGGCGTCCTCGAGCGCCGCGCTCCAATGCGCTGCGTCCTCGCGCGCCAGCGCCGCCTCGAGCAGCGGCACCAGTGCATCGCGGTGCTGCAGCCGCCCCGCATTGGTGGCAAAGCGGGCGTCGCGGGTCAGCTCGGGCACGCCGAGCACGGTGCAGAACTTGCCCCACTGATAGTCGTTGCCGACCGACACCATGATCTGTCCGCCCTGGCACTTCAGCACCTGGTAGGGCACCAGCGTCGGGTTGTCGTTGCCCCATCGCTGCGGCACCTTGCCGCTCACGAGGTACGAGAGGTTCAGGTGCGCCAGCATCGCGATCTCGACGTCGAGCAGCGCGGCGTCGATGTACTGACCGACGCCCGTGCTCCGGTCGCGGTGGTACAGCGCCGCGAGGATCGCCGAGACGACATGCATGCCCGTCATCAGGTCGACGATGGGCAGCCCGACACGCATCGGCCCGCCGCCGGGGCGCCCGTCGCGCTCGCCCGTCACGCTCATCAGGCCCCCCATGGCCTGGAAGATCGGGTCGTAGCCGGCGCGTCGCGCGTACGGCCCGTCCTGGCCGAAGCCCGTCACCGAGCAGTAGATGAGCCGCGGGTTGGCGCGGCGCAGCTCCTCTTGGCCCAGCCCGTAACGGGTGAGCGTGCCGAGCTTGTAGTTCTCGACCAGCACGTCGGACTTTGCCGCCAACTCGCGGATCAACGCCTGCCCCTCGGTCCGCGCCAGGTCCACGGTGATCGAGCGCTTGTTGCGGTTGAAACCGAGGAACGTGGTCGACTCGCCGACCTCCTTGCCGGCCGCGTTCCTGAGGTACGGGCCGCCCATCGTGCGCGTGTCGTCGCCGGCGCCGGGCCGTTCGACCTTGATCACTTCGGCCCCGTAGTCGCCCAGCGTCTGGCAGGCCAGCGGCCCGGCCAGGATGCGGGTGATGTCGAGGACGCGGATGCCTTCGAGCATGCGGGTCGTCATGGTTGCCTCGAACCGGTGAGTGCCGAAGATTGCCGCGGCGCGCCGCCGGGTGCGTGCCGGCCGACGAACTCGGCGAGCAGCCGGTTCACCGTGTCCGGCGCCTCGAAGGCAACCCAGTGGCTCGCATCGGCGACGATGCGGCAATCGATGTGCGGCGCGGTGCGGCGCAGGTACTCGGCGCGCGCGGCCGCGTCGGGCTGCGGCAGCGGATCGCGCTGCGGCAGGATCGCCAGCAGCGGGCAGCGCACGCACGCCAGGCTCGGGCCCAGGGTGTCGCGGTAGCCGAGGAAGCGCGACTTGAAGCGCGTCATCGCGTGATTGCGCCGCTGCATCGCCACTGTCGCGTCGTCGATGCGCGCCGGATCGCCGATCATCATCATCGCGAGATTGCCGCGGTGGATGGCGTCGGCCTGGGCGTCGCTTGCGCCCGGCGGCACCGCGCGCAGCGGCGGCCGGTTCCAGCTGCCCGGCGGGAAGCCGCCCGGCGCCAGCAGGCAGGCTGCGAACACCCGGTCGGGCAAGCGAGCCGAAAGCCACGCCGTCATGACGCCGCCCCAGGAGAAGCCCGCCACCGCGAACGGGGTGCCCGGCGGCACCAGGCCACCGTTCACGGCCGCGAGCAGGAACTCGCCGTAGCCGTCGAGGTCCGCGTCGGCGGGCACATCGATCGACTCGCCCATGCCCGGCAGATCCGGCACGACGAGGCTGAACCGGCGCGACAGCGGCTCGATGTTGCGCACCCAGTGCGTCCACGACCCGGTGCCGCCGTGCAGCAGCAGCAGCACCGGGCCGGCGCCGATGCGCAGCGCCTTGACGCCGGCGATGCGGAAGGTGTCGAACCGGAGGCCGGGAAACAGCACCTCCGGCCGGATGTCGTGCATGTTCGCGCCGCTCAAAGCGTCGCCGCCGTGCCGAGCACGTTGGTGATCTGGCTCGACAGCACGCCGCCGTTGCCGTGGCACAGCGCCAGCTCGGCGCCGGCCACCTGGCGTTCGCCGCCCTCGCCGCGCAGCTGCTGCACTGCCTCCACCAGCGTGAACATGCCGTACATGCCCGGATGCACGCACGACAGCCCGCCGCCGTTGGTGTTGACGGGCAGCGAGCCGCCCGGGGCGATGGCGCCGCTGGCGACGAACGGCCCGCCCTCGCCCTTGGCGCAGAAGCCCAGGTCCTCGAGGAACAGGATCGTGTTGATGGTGAACGCGTCGTAGAGCTCGACCACGTCGAAGTCGCGCGGCGCCACCCCGGCCATCGCCATCGCGCGCTGCCCGGAGTCGATGGCCGCGGTGCGCGTGAGGTCGGCCATCGCGACGATGTTCATGTGCGTCGTCGCCGCGGACGCGCCGAGCAGGTACACCGGCTTCTTCGGCAGGTCGCGCGCGCGGTCGGCGCGCGTCATGACGATCGCTGCCCCGCCGTCGGTGACGAGGCAGCAGTCGCGCACCGACAGCGGGCTGGACACCATGCGCGAGGCGAGCACGTCGGCCACGCTCAGCGGGCCGCGCATGAACGCCTCGGGGTTCTTGTTGGCCCAGGCGCGCGCCGCCACCGCCACCGCGGCGAGCTGCTCGCGCGTCGTGCCGAACTCGTGCATGTGGCGCGAGGCCGCCAGCGCGTACGACGTGGCCGGGAAGATCGGCGCGTACGGCGCCTCGTAGGCAAACGGCTTGACCGACGACACCAGCTTGCCGGCCGAGGTGCGCTGGTTGCTGCCGTAGAAGATCAGCGCCGTGTCGCACAGCCCTTCCTTCAGCGCCATCGCCGCCATCAGCGTGTACGACAGGAAGGTCGAGCCGCCGGTGCGGTTGTTGTCGGTGAACTTGGGCTGGATGCCGAGCATCTCGGCGATCAGCAGCCCCGACAGCGGATTGGCATTGCCCGGCAGCGAGCCGAACACCGCATCGACGTGGCGCGTGGTCAGGCCGGCCTCGGCGAGCGCCTTGACGCTGGCCTCGATGGCGATCTCCTCCGAGGTGCGCCCCGGCGCCTCGCCCAGGCCGGCAAGCGCCGCGCCGACGATGGCGGCACTGCCGCGGATGCTGCCGCCGCTCATCGCGCGCTCCCTCCGCCGCCGGCGGCGGCATCGGCCTCGAACACCACGCACGGCTCGCCGCCGGCGCCCTTGCCCACGCGCGCCGTCACCGGCATGCCGATGCGCACCGCCTCGTGCGCGGTGCCGTCCACGCGGCCCATCATGCGCGGGCCCTCGGCCAGATCGACCAGCACCACGTTGTACGGGCCGCCCTTGTCGGCGCTGCGGCTGACGACGCTGACCGCATACACGGTGGCGCGCCCGCTCGGCGCCACCCAGTCGAGCTCGACGCTGCCGCAGTGGCTGCACGCCAGCCGCGGGTAGAAGACGTGGCGCGCGCAGGCGGCGCAGCGCTGGATGCGGAACTCGCCATCGGCGAGGTGCTTGGCGAACACGGCGTCGGGCCCCGGGCCCTCGGTCCAGGTCTCGCGCTCGGCTTGCTTGCTCATGTGGTGCTGTCCTTTCATTCGGGCTTGATGCCCAGACTCCGCACGAACGGCACCCAGCGGGCGCGCTCGGCGCGGGCAAACTCGTGCGCCTGCTGCGGGGTCGATGGCCCGAGCGACACGGAGCCCGCGCGGCCCAGGCGCTCCTGCACCGCGGGCGAAGCCAGCGCGGCATTGAGGGCGGCGTTCAACGCGGCAATGACCGGCGCCGGAGTCCCCGCAGGCACCATCAGGCTGTTCCAGGTGTAGCCGTCGAAGCCCGGCAACCCGGCCTCGGCGAACGTGGGCGTGTCGGGGGCCAGCGCACTGCGCTTGGCGCCGCCGACGGCCAGCAGCCGCACGCGGCCCTGCGCAGCCAGCGGTGCCGCCGACAGCAGACTGTCGAAGAGCAGGTCGACATGCCCTCCGCTGAGGTCGATCATCGCCGCGCCGTTGCCCTTGTAGGGAACGTGCAGCAGGCTGACGCCGGCGGCCTTGGCGAACGATTCGCCGACGATGTGGCTGATCGACCCCGCTCCGCCCGACCCGAAGCTCAGCTTGCCGGGCTTGCCGCGGGCCTGCGCGATGAGCTCGCCAAGCGTCGCCGGCATCTGCGCGCTGGCGGCGAGCACCATGCCGGTCCGGGACACGAGGCCGATCGATTGCAGGTCGCGCTCGACGTCGAAGGGCAGCGACTCGAACAGCGCCACGTTCATGACGAGCTGCGAGCTGGTACCCAGGCCGATCGTGTAGCCGTCGGGCGCGGCCTTGGCGACCGCCTGCGTCCCCACCGTGCCGCCGCCGCCGGTGCGGTTCTCGACGATCACCGGCTGCCCGAGCGTGGCCGACATCTGCTGCGCGAGGTCGCGCGCCACGATGTCGTTGACGCTGCCGGTGCCGAACGCGACCACCAGCCGGATCGGCCTGGACGGATACGTGTCGGCCTGGGCCACGCCCGCCCACGAGACCAGGGCGGCCAGCAGCGCGGCGCCGAGCCAGCGCCGACGGCGCCCGCCTTCAGCCCGGCAGCTCGAGCACTGCCTTGGCGAGGATGTTGCGCTGGATTTCATTGCTGCCTCCGTAGATGCTTGCGGGCCGGGCGGAGAAGAACACGTGGGCCGGGTGCAGCGCCCCGCCGGGCAGGTCGAGCGAAGCGTCGGCGACGCCGGCCGCGCCCGCGGTCTCCAGCATCAGGTCGGCGACGCGTTGCTGGGCTTCGGTGATCCAGATCTTCAGCATCGACACTTCGGCGCCGAGCTCGCGGCCGCGCCGCAGCACCTCGACGCAGCGCACGAACATCGCCTCGAGATCGTCGATGTCGAGCCGCAGCTGCTCGTAGCGCGCGCGCCATGCGCCGTCACCATCGAGGCCGGCAGCGCGCGCCAGCGCCAGCAGGCGCGAGAACGGCGCGCGCGCGCCGCGCGGGTTGCCGATCATGATGCGCTCGCTGCCCAGCAGCGACTTGGCCATCGTCCAGCCCTGGTTCAGCCCGCCCACGAGGTTGGCCTTGGGCACGCGCACGTTGTCGAAGAAGGTTTCGCAGAACTCGGCGTTGCCGCCGAGGTTGCGGATGCGCTTGACGGTGATGCCGGGCGTGCGCATGTCGGCGAGCAGGAAGCTGATGCCTTCCTGCTTCTTCGCCTTCGGGTCGGTGCGCACGAGCAGGAAGATCCAGTCGGCCTCGTGCGCGAACGACGTCCAGATCTTCTGGCCGTTGACGACAAACTCGTCGCCCTCGAGCACGGCCGTCGTGCGCAGGCTGGCGAGGTCGGAGCCCGCCGAGGGCTCGGAGTAGCCCTGGCACCAGCGCACCTCGCCCGACAGGATGCGAGGCAGCACCTCGCGCTTCTGCGCCTCGGTGCCGAAGCGGATGATCAGCGGCCCCAGCATGATCACCGCCATGTTCGGCGCGGTGACGATGCCGTGGCGGTCGAACTCCGACTGCAGCGCCACCTGCTCGTACCCCGACAGGCCCATGCCGCCGTGTTCCTTCGGCCAGTTCGGCGCCACCCAGCCCTTCTGGTAGAGCTTGTCGTGCCAGGCCCGCGTCTCCTTCAGGCTCATGCGGCTGGCCGGAAAGCGCCACTCGTGCGGGAAGTTCTCGGCCAGCCAGCGGCGCAGCTCGTCGCGGCGGATGGGCTGCTCGCCGCCGGCGATCAGTTCGGGCGCCGACGCCTCCTCGCCGTCGCCGGCCCACTCGTTGTAGCGGCGGCGGTGCAGCGCCGCGTTGCCGAGCCAGGCGGCGCCGAACATCGCCTTCTTCAGGTACAGGCCGATGTTGCACTCGTCGGTGTAGCCGATGCCGCCGTGCAGCTGGATGCAGCCCTTGGTGACCTCGATCGCGGCCGCCGAGGCGCGCGCCTTGGCCTGGCTGGCAGCAGTGGCCAGCCGGCGCGCGTCGCTGCCGTGCGCGTCGGCCGCCGCGGCCGACTGCAGCACGACCGAGCGCGTCAGCTCCACCTGGATCAGCAGGTCGGCCGCGCGGTGCTGAAGCGCCTGGAAGCCGCCGATGGCGCGCCCGAACTGCTCGCGCATCGAGATGTAGGCCAGGCTCGTCTCGAGCGCCTTGGCCATGACGCCCAGCAGCTCGGCGGACTCGGCGATGCGCGCCAGGTCGAGCGCGCGCTCGAGCACCGCCTGCGCACGCGCCGGGCCGGCGAGCACCTGCGCGGCCGCGACCTCGGCGCCCTCCAGGCGCAGCTCGCCCCAGAAGCCGCCGTCCACGCGCGGCTGTGTGGTCGCCTGCAGGCCGCGCTGGTTCGCCTCGACGAGCAGCAGCAGCGGACCTTGCGGCCCCTGCGCCGCCACCACGAAAGCGTCGGCCCCCGCGCCGCCGGCCACGAAGCGGCAGCGCCCGTCGAGCACGAAGCCGGCGCTGTGCGCGGCAGCGCGCAGGGCGTCGCCGCCGTCGTCGCCGGCGGCCAGCGCGAGCTGCACCTCGCCGCGCGCCAGTGCAGGCAGCCAGCGCTCGCGCAGCGCGCTCGAATCACCGTGCAGCAGCGCCCAGGCCGGCAGCAGCGCGCCGGCCACCAGCGGCTCGGGTGCCAGCGCGCGCCCGCACTGCTCGAGCAGCACGGCAGCCTCGGCCACCCCCAGCCCGCTGCCACCCAGCGCCTCGGGCAGGCACAGGCCGAGCCAGCCGAGCCCGGCCATGCGCTGCCAGCGCGCGCGGTCGTGGCCCGGGAGCTTGCCGCGCCATTCGCGCAGGCGCTGGGTCTCGGCGTCGGCCGCGAAGAAGCCGGCGGCGGCATCGCGCAGCATGCGCTGCACCTCGGTGGGCTCGTCGAGCCGTTCGGTCAGATCGATCATCGTCTTTCTCGCCTTTGCGTTCGGGATTCGGGTTCGGGTTCGCGAACTACATCGTCAGCACGAGGCGCCCGCAGGCCTCGCGCGACTCCATGGCCCGGTGCGCCTGCGCCGCCTGGGCCAGCGGCAGGCTGCCGCCGACCACCGGCTTCAGGCGGCCCAGCCGCACCAGTTCGAGCAGCGTCTGCACCTCGGCGCGCATGACGCCGTCGGTGCCGAGGAAGGCCATCTCCTTGAGGATGGCGTGCGCCGGGCGCAGCGACACCGGCGCGGCGTTGAGGTTGCCGACGAAGACGTGGCGCGCACCGACGGCCATGCCCTTCAGCGCCGCGGCCCAGGCCATCTGGCCGACGATGTTGAAGACCACGTCGACGCCGGCGCCGCCGGTCAGGCGGCGCGCCTCGGCGGCGAAGTCGAGCTCGGGGCTGACGATGACGTCGTCGGCGCCGTGCTCGAGCAGGAAGGCGCGCTTGGCGGCCGAGGTCGTCACGGCGATGGTGCGCGCGCCGAGCATGCGCGCCACCTGCACGGCGTGGATGCCGACACCGCCGCTGGCACCGGTGACGAGCACCGCCTCGCCAGGCCGCACCGCGGCCACGCGCTCGAGCCCGTGGTAGGCGGTGCCGAGCGCGCACGGCACGACCGCCGCCTGCTCGAAGCTCACACCGTCGGGGACGCGCACCAGCGCGCGCTCGGCCACGCACACCAGTTCGGCATAGCCGCCCGGCACTTCCTCGCCGTACAGGCCGGCGCCCTTCTCGCAGAGGTGGTCGCGCGCACGGATGCACTGCGCGCAATGGCCGCAGTGGTCCTTCATCAGGACGGCGACGCGCTCGCCGACGGCGAACGCCGCGCTGCGCGACCCGAGCGCGGCCACCTCGCCGGCCATCTCGTGGCCGATGACGCCGGGCAGCGTTGTGCGCGGGAAGTGGCCCTGCCGCGCCATCACGTCGTGATAGCACACGCCGCAGGCGCGCAGCCGCACCAGCACCTCGCCTTCACGCGGTACGGGGTCGGTCAGGCTGCGCGCGACGAGTTGCTCGATCCCGCCGTAGCCGTTCAGGACGATGGCCTGCATGGGGCGCCCTTTCGATGCCGGACCACGGGTGGCGACCACTGGCGCTGCCGCCCGACCTGTGGCATCGTTCAGTCTAACAAACACTCGTTCGACAAGGAGCAAGCCGGGATGTTCAGCGGAAAGGCCCTCGAAAACAAGGTGGCGATCGTCACCGGCGCCGGCCAGGGCATCGGCGCGGGCATTGCACGCGCCTACGCCGCGCAGGCGGCGAAGGTCGCCGTGGTCGACTGGAACCTGGAGACCGCGGAGCAGGTGGCGCAGTCGATCCGCTCCGCCGGCGGCCAGGCGGCGGCGTTCAAGTGCGACGTCGCCGACCGCGCCGCAGTCGATGCGATGGTCGCGGCGGTGGTCGCGAAGTTCGGCCCGGTCGACGTGCTCGTCAACAACGCCGGCATCACGCGCACGGCGATGCTGCACAAGATGTCGGCCCACCAGTGGCAGCAGGTGATCGACGTGCACCTCACCGGCAGCTTCAACTGCCTGCAGGCAGTGGTGAACGGCATGATGGAGCGCCAGCGCGGCTGGATCATCAATACCATCTCCACCGCGGGCATCCTCGGCACCATCGGCCAGATCAACTACGGCTCGGCCAAGGCGGGCCTGATCGGCTTCACCAAGTCGGCCGCGCGCGAGTTGGCGCGCTACAACATCATCGTCAACTGCGTCGCGCCGGGCGCGTCGACGCCGATGACCGAGACCATCCGCACCGACGAGCGCTTCAAGCAGCGCACGCTCGATCGCATTCCGCTCGGCCGCTGGGCCGAGCCCGAGGAGATCGCGCCGGTGTGGGTGTTCCTCGCCTCCGAAGGCGCGAGCTACGTCACCGGCCAGTTGATCGGCGTGGACGGCGGCATGTCGATCCACTGAGAGTGCCGCCTCGATGTCCGCTGCCCCCACCCGGCCCTCGCTGACCCCGCTGTTCGAGCCGCGCGCCATCGCGGTCTACGGCGCGTCGTCCGATCCCACCAAGATCGGCGGCCGGCCGCTCGACTTCCTCAAGTCGAGCGGCTTCGACGGCCCGCTGTATCCGATCAACCCGAAGTCCGCGCAGATCCAGGGCTTGCCGTCGTTCCCGACGGTTTCCGCGGTGCCCGGCCCGGTCGACCTGGCGATCGTCGCCGTGCCCGCGCCCGGCGTGCTCGGCGCGCTCGAGGACTGCGTGGCCAAGGGCGTGCGCGGCGCCGTCGTGCTCAGCTCGGGCTTCGCCGAGGTCGGCGGCGACGGCGTGCAGTGGCAGGCCGGCATCACCGCGCTGGCGCGGCGCTCCGGGCTGCGCGTCGTCGGGCCGAATTGCATGGGCCTGATCAACGTGCGGCGGCGCCTGCTCGGCACCTTCACGCCGAGCGCCGCCGGCTTCGGCCTGGTGCCGGGGCGCATCAGCCTGGTCAGCCAGAGCGGCGCCTTCGGCGGCTACTGCCTGTCGCTCATCCGCCAGCGCGGCCTCGGCCTCAACCTGTGGGTCACCACCGGCAACCAGAGCGACGTCGACTTCGCCGACTGCGTGGATCACTTCGCGCGCGACGACGGCACCCAGGTCATCGTCGGCTACCTCGAGGCGGCCACCGACCGCCAGCGCCTCTTCGACGCGCTGGCTCTCGCCCGCGAGAACGGCAAGCGCGTCGTCGTCATGAAGGTCGGCCGCTCCGAGGCCGGCGCGCAGGCCGCGGCCTCGCACACCGCGTCGCTGGCCGGATCCGACGCGGTCTACGATGGGGTCTTCCGCCAGTTCGGTGTGCTGCGCGCGCGCAGCATCGACGAGCTGTTCGACGTCGCCTATGCCGCCTCGCAGCCCGTGCCGGTGCCGCAGGGCCGGCGCACCGGGCTGCTCACCGTCTCGGGCGGCGTCGGCGCGCTGATGGCCGACGTGGCCGACGACTGCGCGCTCGACGTCGCGCCGATGCCCGAGGACGCGCAGCGCAAGCTCAAGGCCATCCTGCCGTTCTGCGGGCCGCGCAACCCGGTGGACATGACGGCGCAGCTGGTCAACGACCTGTCGCTGTTCGAGCGCAACTTCGAGCTGATGCTCGAGGCCGGGCGCTACGACGTGATCGTCGCCTTCCTGTCCAGCGTCGGCCAGGTGGTCGAGCTCAGCAGCAAGCTGCTCGAGCAGCTTAAGAAGGTGCTGCAGCGCTTCCCCGACCGGGCGGTGATCGTCTCGGCGCTGGCGTCGCCCGAGGTGCGCAAGCTCTTCGAGACCGCCGGCGTGGTGCTGTTCGACGAGCCCACGCGTGCCGTGCGCGCCGCCGCGGCGCTGGTGTACTTCGCGGAGCAGTCGCGGCGCGCGGCGCTCGCGGACGTACCACCGGCCCTGCCTGCAGGCGCGCTGCCGCCGCCGACGCGGGCCGTCAACGAGGTGCAGGCCAAGGCCATCCTCGCCGGCGCCGGCATCGCGGCCGTGGCCGAGCGGGTCGCGGCCGACGAGGCGGCTGCCCTGCGCGCCGCGCGCGAGCTGGGGTATCCCGTGGTGCTGAAAATCGCCTCGGCCGACATCGCGCACAAGAGCGAGATCGGCGGCGTCATCGTCGGCCTGGCCGACGAGGCGCAGGTGCGCGAGGCCTACGCCACGCTGATGGAGCGGGCGCGCACGCGCGCCCCGCGGGCGCGGCTCGAAGGCGTCGTCGTCGCGCAGATGGCGGGCAAGGGCGTCGAGACCATCCTCGGCGTGGCCCGCGACCCGGTGTTCGGCGCCGTGGTCATGTTCGGTGTCGGCGGCATCTTCGTCGAAGCGTTCAAGGACGTCGCCTTCCGTGTCGCGCCGTTCGGCGTCGAACAGGCGCGGGCAATGATCGCGGAGGTGAAGGGGCGCGTGCTGCTGGCCGGCGTGCGCGGCCAGCCGGCGGCCGACGAGGAGGCGCTGGCGCAGGCGATCACGGCGCTGTCGGTGTACGCCGCGGCGCATGCCGAGGCGATAGAGAGCATCGACATCAACCCGCTGGTGGTGCTGCCGAAGGGCCGCGGCGTGCTGGCGCTCGATGCGCTGATCGTGCCGCGCGCGGGCTGATCCGGCGGGCATGAACGACAGGGCGGCGATGACGATGCTGCGTCTTGCGGCTTGCCTGCTCGCGCTCGCGCTGCCGGCGGTCGCGGCCGCCGAGGACTACCCGGCGCGCCCGATCCGCATCGTCGTGCCGACCGCGCCGGGCGGCTTCACCGACACCGTGGTGCAACTGCTCAGCGAGCGTTTCCGCTCCGCCTGGGGCCAGCCGGCGGTGATGGAGCACAAGGCGGGAGCCGGCGGCATCGTCGGCACCGACTTCGTCGCCAAGGCCGCGCCCGACGGCTACACGTTGCTGGCCGGCAACATCGGCCCCATCGTCATCACGCCGCTGCTGCAGCAGGGCAAGGTGCCCTACGACGCCGACCGCGATCTCGTTCCGGTCAAGATCCTGGCGACCTTCGGCAACGTGCTGGTCGTCAACCCGGCGGTGCCGGCGCACAGCCTCGAGGAGCTCATCCGCCTGGCGCGCGCGCGGCCCGGCACGCTGCACTTCGCCTCGGCAGGGAACGGCCAGTCGCAGCACCTGTCGGGCGAGCTGTTCAAGCGGCTGGCCGGCGTGGACATCGTGCACGTGCCGTACAAAGGCACCGGCCCGGCGCTCACCGACCTGATCGGCGGCCAGGTGCAGATGATGTTCAGCAATCTGCCGCCGGCGCTGCCGCACATCGAGGCCGGCAAGCTGCGCCCGCTGGCCGTCACCGGGCCGCGCCGCGCGGGCGCCCTGCCCGCCGTCCCGACGCTCGAGGAGGCCGGGCTGGCGGGCTATCAGGTGGTGTCGTGGGTGGCTCTGTTCGCCCCCGCGGGCACGCCGCCGGCCATCGTCGCCCGGCTGCACGCCGAAGTCACGCAGGCGCTGGAAAGCCCGGCGGGCCGCCAGCGCATCGCTGCCGGCAATGCCGAACCGGGTGCCGGCTCGGCGCACGACTTGACCGCGCTGGTCGCGGCCGACCGCGCGAAATGGGGCAAGGTCATCCGTGAAGGCAACATCCGCGCCGAGTGAGCCGCGGGCGCCGCCGTGCGGCCGACCGCGCGGCGGCGCCGTCAATCGGGGAAGGCCACCTAACGGTCAACCGCCAGGTGATATACGTTGCTCAACTTCCGGCCCGCCCGCGTCGCGGCCGGCCACGCAGGGAGGACGAAGCATGCCGATCGAGATTCGCCGCCTGGCCCACGGTCTCGGGGCCGAGGTGCTCGGCGCGGACCTGTCGCGCCTCGACGCCGCCACGTTGGAGGCGATCCTTGCCGCATGGATGGAGCACCTGGTGCTCGTCTTCCCGCGCCAGCGGCTGACGAACCTCGGCTTCGCCGCCTTCACCGAACGCTTCGGCGCGCTCGAGGTTCTCGGCAGCTACCAGGGGCTCGACGAGTACGTCGACCCGGCCTGCCGCGGGCTGATGACGGTCACCAACCGCGAGATCGCCCACGAGCCGTCGCGCACGCGGGCCGTCGGGCGCAAGTGGCATGCCGACCGGTCCTTCGTGCCGCAGGCGCCGATCGGCACGTTCCTGTACTGCCGCGAGCTGCCGGACGTCGGCGGCGACACGATGTTCGCCAATCAGTACCTCGCCTACGAGACGCTGTCCGAAGGGCTCAGGGCGGCGCTCGACCCGCTGTGGGCGGTGCACGACGTGCTCGGGCGCGCCGACAGCCTAGTGAAGGCGCTGTCGCCCGAGCAGCTCGCGCTCAAGCGCAGGATGGATCCGCCGACCGCGCAGCCGGTCGTGCGCGTGCACGAGGTGACAG
>JAHCKS010000210.1 GCA_026125665.1 Rubrivivax sp. | reverse complement strand
GACCTCGCAGCGCGCGTTGTCCGACAGGATCGCCGCGACGTTGAGGTTGTTGGTGATGACGCGCAGCCCCTCGTGGCGCAGCAGCTCGCGCGCGATGGCCTCGGTGGTGGTGCCGATGTTGATCAGCAGCGAGCAGCCGTTGGGCACGGCGCGCGCCACGCAACGCGCGATGCGGCGCTTCGCGTCGTCGTGCAGGTGCTGGCGCTGGCGGTAGGCGATGTTCTCGGTGGTCGAGCCCGGCATGCGAACGCCGCCGTGGAAACGCGCCAGCAGCCCGGCCGAGGCGAGCAGCGTCACGTCCCGGCGCACCGTCTGCAGCGTCACCTGGAAGCGCTGCGCCAGCTCTTCGACGCTGGCCGAGCCCTGCTCGCGCACGGCCTG
Organism: Rubrivivax sp.; assembly: GCA_026125665.1. GTDB lineage: Bacteria > Pseudomonadota > Gammaproteobacteria > Burkholderiales > Burkholderiaceae_C > Rubrivivax. The sequence goes on along the minus strand of JAHCKS010000210.1, from coordinate 4,637 downwards.
CAGCAGCGAAGCCTGCCGAGGATTCGGGACCAGGTTCTTCGTCGCCATGCTCGCTGCCGTCGCCTCCAGGGCCTCCCGAGGGAAGAGTATCGAAAGAAAACGAACCCATGCGAAGAGCCCGAACCGCCCATCGGCGCACGCATGGCGCCTTGGCGACAATCGATCATATGTGACAGAGCCGGGCCGGCTGCTGCGCTCTAGGGGTTTGCGAGCATTTGCGCTTCTGTTCGCATTTGCGCGATTGACAGCGGTTTTTGAGCACGCCACAGTGCGCCGCGCCGGCCGTCCCGGCCGGTCGTCCAGAACACCCGAGAGGAGACCCGCGATGAGATTCCGACCCCTGCCAGGCGCGGTGGCGCTGGCCGCGGCCATGGCCCTGCTGGCGTGCGGCAAGAAGGAGAGTGCACCCACCGCGGCGCCCGGTGCCGCGGCGCCGGCGGCCGCACCCGCCGCAGCGGCCGTGGGCGGCGTCGAGGCCGCCAAGCGCTGGATCGACAGCGAGTTCCAGCCCTCCGTGCTGTCCAAGGAGGACCAGCTCAAGGAGATGGAGTGGTTCATCGCCGCCGCCAAGCCCTTCGTCGGCCTGGAGATCAACGTGCTGTCGGAAACGATCCCGACGCACGAGTACGAGGCGAAGACGCTGGCCCGCGCCTTCTTCGAGATCACCGGCATCAAGGTCAACCACCAGCTGCTCGGCGAAGGCGAGGTCGTGCAGGCGGTGCAGACGCAGATGCAGACCAACCGCAACCTGTACGACGCCTACATCAACGACAGCGACCTGATCGGCACGCACTCGCGTCTGCAGAGCGCGGTGAACCTCACCGACTGGATGGCCGGTGACGGCAAGGACGTGACGCTGCCGACGCTGGACGTGGCCGACTTCATCGGCAAGAGCTTCACCACCGGCCCGGACGGCAAGCTCTACCAGCTGCCCGACCAGCAGTTCGCCAACCTGTACTGGTTCCGCAAGGACTGGTTCGACAAGCCCGAGATCAAGTCCCGGTTCAAGGCCAAGTACGGCTACGACCTCGGCGTGCCGGTGAACTGGAGCGCCTACGAGGACATCGCCAAGTTCTTCAGCGAGGACGTCAAGACGATCGACGGCAAGCGTATCTACGGCCACATGGACTACGGCAAGCGCGCACCCGACCTCGGCTGGCGCATGACCGACGCGTGGCTGTCGATGGCCGGCGCCTCGAGCAAGGGCTTGCCGAACGGCCGCCCCATCGACGAATGGGGCATCCGCATGGAGGAAGGCTCGTGCAACCCGAAGGGCGCGAGCGTGTCGCGCGGCGGCGAGACGAACGGCCCGGCGTCGGTGTACGCGATCGCCAAGTGGGACGAGTGGCTGCGCAAGTACGCGCCGCCCGGTGCCGCCGACTACGACTTCTACCAGTCGCTGCCGGCCCTGGCGCAGGGCAACGTGGCGCAGCAGATCTTCTGGTACACGGCCTTCACCGCCAGCATGGTGGCGCCGAAGAAGGACGGCAACAACACGGTGGACGACAACGGCGCGCCGCTGTGGCGCATGGCGCCGAGCCCCAAGGGCAGCTACTGGCAGGACGGCATGAAGCTCGGCTACCAGGACGCCGGCTCGTGGACGCTGTTCAAGAGCACTCCGGTGAACCGCCGCAAGGCCGCCTGGCTGTACGCGCAGTTCGTCGTCAGCAAGACCGTCGACACGAAGAAGAGCCATGTCGGGCTGACCTTCATCCGCGACAGCACGGTGCGCCATGCCTCGTTCACCGAGCGCGCACCCAAGCTCGGCGGCCTGGTCGAGTTCTACCGCTCGCCCGACCGCGTCATGTGGACACCCACCGGCGTGAACGTGCCCGACTACCCCAAGCTCGCGCAGCTGTGGTGGCAGCAGATCGGCGACGTGAACTCCGGCGCCTTCACGCCGCAGAAGGCGATGGACCGCCTGGCCGAGGAGATGGACCAGGTGATGGCGCGCATGCAGGAAGCCGACGAGAAGGCCAAGACCTACGGCGGCTGCGGCCCGCGCCTGAACAAGCCGGTGGACCCCAAGGAGTGGCTGGGCAAGCCGGACGGCCCGAAGGCCAAGCTTGCCAACGAGAAGCCCAAGGGCGTGACCATGCCGTACGAGGAGATCGTCAAGCGCTGGGCGGCGGCCAAGTGACGCGCGCCTGACGCCCGAGGGCGCGCCGACGCCCGACGACGAAGTCGCGCGCCCCGCCGCACGTTCGTGCCCGCCGGTCTCCCGGGCACGGCGTGCGGCGACGGCGCGCCGCTGCGATCCCTGCCGCCACGACCTCCCTTGAACCTCGAACTCGACGACGTCGCCCTGCGCATCGGGGCCGATGTCCACATCCACCCGACCACGCTCGAGCTGCGCCCGGGCGGCTTCAACACGCTGCTCGGCGCCACCCTCGCCGGCAAGACGACGCTGCTACGCCTGATGGGCGGGCTCGTCGCGCCCACGCGCGGGCGGCTGCGCTTCGGCGGGCGCGACGTCACCGGCGTGCCGGTGCAGCGGCGCCGCGTGTCGATGGTGTACCAGCAGTTCATCAACTACCCGAACCTCTCGGTGTTCGAGAACATCGCTTCGCCGCTGCGCGTGGCACGCGTGCCGGCGGCCGAGCTGCGCCAGCGCGTGGGCCGCATCGCCGAGCTGCTGCGCCTCACGCCGCTGCTGGAGCGGCGGCCGCACGAGCTCTCCGGCGGCCAGCAGCAGCGCACGGCGCTGGCGCGCGCGCTGGTCAAGGACGCCGAGCTGGTGCTGCTCGACGAGCCGCTGGCCAACCTCGACTACAAGCTGCGCGAGTCGCTGCGCGACGAGCTGCCGCGCCTGTTCGCCGACCGCGGCGCCGTCGTCGTCTATGCCACCACCGAGCCGGCCGAGGCGCTGCTGCTCGGCGGCCACGTCGCGACGCTGCACGAAGGCCGCGTCACGCAGTTCGGACCGGCGGCCAGCGTCTACCGCGAGCCGCAGGACCTGACGAGCGCGCGCGTGTTCGCCGACCCGCCGATCAACGTGGCGCCGGCGCGGAAGGTCGGCGCGCAGATCGTGCTCGCCGACGGCGTGGGCTGGCCGGCGCCGCCGGCGCTGGCGGCCGTGCCCGAAGGCCGGATCACCGTGGCGCTGCGGCCGCACCATGTGCTGCCCGGCGGCAAGGCCGACGGCAGCGGCGCGGTGCCCGTGCGCGGCCGCGTGCTGATCTGCGAGATCAGCGGCTCGGAGAGCGTCGTGCACTTCGGCTTCGCCGGCACGACCTGGGTCTCGCTCGCGCACGGCGTGCAGCCTCACCCGGTGGGTGAGGAGGCGCCCTTTGCGCTCGACATCGCTCGCTGCCTGTACTTCGGCGCCGACGGGCAGCGCCTCGCCTCCGTGGCCGCCTGACGCGCGCGAGTCGACACGCCATGGCCCGCATCCACCTCGACCAGCTGCGCCACAGCTACCGCGCCGCGCCGCGCGACGACGTGCCGGCCGACTGGGCGCTGCGCAACCTCGACCTGCACTGGGACGACGGCGGCGCCTACGCGTTGCTCGGCCCCTCGGGCTGCGGCAAGACGACGCTGCTGAACCTCATCTCCGGCCTGCTGCAGCCCACACACGGCCACATCCGCTTCGACGAGCGCGACGTGACGCTGCTGGACCCCGGCGCGCGCAACATCGCGCAGGTGTTCCAGTTCCCGGTCGTCTACGACACGATGTCCGTGTTCGACAACCTCGCGTTCCCGCTGCGCAACCGCGGCGTCGCCGAGCCCGAGGTGAAACGTGTCGTCGAGGACATCGCGGCGATGCTCGACCTCGGCGCCACGCTGCACCAGCGCGCCGCCGGCCTCACCGCCGACGGCAAGCAGAAGATCTCGCTCGGCCGCGGCCTCGTGCGCCCCGATGTCGCGGCCATCCTCTTCGACGAGCCGCTGACGGTGATCGACCCGCACCTGAAGTGGCGGCTGCGCAGCAAGCTGAAGGAGCTGCACCAGCGCCTCGGGCGCACGATGATCTATGTCACGCACGACCAGACCGAGGCGCTGACCTTCGCCGACCGCGTGGTGGTGATGCTCGACGGCGAGGTCGTGCAGTCGGGCACGCCGGTGGAGCTGTTCGAGCGGCCGCAGCACACCTTCGTCGGCCACTTCATCGGCTCGCCCGGCATGAACCTGCTGCCTTGCGAGCTCGACGCCGCCGGCGTGGCCCGCTTCGCCGGCCACGCCGTCGCCACAGCCGCCCGCGCGCCGGCGGCCGGCCGGAAGCTCGAGGTCGGCGTGCGGCCCGAGTTCGTGAGCTTCGCCGACGCCGGCATCCCTGTGCAGGTGGAGCGCGTCGCAGACATCGGGCGGCTGCGCATCGTCGACACGCGCTGCGGCGAGCATGCCATCAAGGTCGTGCTCGACGAGGCCACCGCGCTGCCACAGGCCGCCGCCCACCTGGCCTTCGACCCGGAGCACACGCGCGTGTACGCCGACGGCTGGGTCGTCGCACCGGCCACGCCGGCCGCGGGGGTGGCGCGATGACGCGCCCCGTGAACCACAAGGCCTGGTGGCTGGTGCTGCCGGTGGTGGGGCTCGTCGCCTTCAACGCCGTGATCCCGCTGATGGCGGTGGTCAACTACTCGGTGCAGGAGACCTTCGGCAACAACGAGTTCTTCTTCGAGGGCGTGCGCTGGTTC
>JAHCKS010000209.1 GCA_026125665.1 Rubrivivax sp. | reverse complement strand
GGCCGGCTTGCCCAGGTAGTGGTCGATGCGCAGTGCCTGCGACTCGGCGAAGCTCGCGCTGACGATGCGGTTGATCTCGCGCGCGCTGGCGAGGTCGTGGCCGAGCGGCTTCTCGAGCACGAGGCGGACGTTCGAGCCGTTGAGCCCGGCGCGCCCGAGCTGGTCGCAGATCACCGGGAACAGGTTCGGCGCCGTGGCCAGGAACAGCACCACGGTGTCGGCGCCGCGCGCCTCGATCCACTGCCTGAGCCCGGTGTAGTGCTCGGGCTGCGAGAGATCCATGCGGCGGTAGTGCAGCAGCTCGGCGAAGCGCGCGAACTCCTCGTCGGTCGGCTTCTTCGCCTCTTCGACCGCCGCGAAGCGGTCGCGGATGTAGGCGCGGTACTCGTCGTCGCTGCGCTCGTCGCGCGCCACGGCGAGGATGCGGCCGCCGCCGTTGCCCACCGGCAGCTTGCAGTGCCGCCAGGCCTGGAACAGCGCCGGCATCAGCTTGCGCCACGTGAGGTCGCCGGTACCGCCGAAGAGCACGAGGTCGAAGGACATGGGAAAAGCCCCGCCGCATGGCGGCACACCGGCCACGCGCATGTAATCCAGTTACTTCATCCATGTTGCCGGCGTTCCACCCCTCCGGTCAACGGCCGGGGCTTCGATCAGGCCGGGTGCGCCGCCGGCCCGACCAGGCTCACGGCACCTCTCGCGACGCCGTTCGCGGCACCGTTCGTGCCGGCGGCGCCGTGGCTGCGCACGATCGCCTTCACCGCCGGCAGGCACGAGCCGCAGGTGCTGCCGCACCGAAGCTCGGTGCGCAGCGCCTGGACGGCGCCCGTCTCGCCCACACCCGGCGCAAGGCGCACGAGGGCCGCTTCGATCGCCGCGGCGTCCACGTCGTTGCAGGTGCAGACCACGGTGCGGCGCGTTGCGCCGCGCCCCTCGAAGACAGGCGGCTCGGCGCGGTTGGCGAGCAGCGAACGGCGATGCTCGCGCGCGGGGCGGCGGTCCTGCAGCCACTGCAGCATCCAGCCGGCGGCGGCGGCATCGCCCGCGAGCAGGAAGCCGGCGATGGTGCCTTCGGGCGCCAGCCGCACGTGCCGGCGGTGACCACTGCGCGCGTCGGCGTAGCTCAGCAGGTCTGCCGCCTCCAGCCCGAACGCCGGCAACAGTTCGTCGATCCATGCCCAGCCCGGCGCTTCGGCCGCCGCGGCGCGCAGGATCAGGCCGACCTCGCCGGCAACCGCGGGCCCCCTGCCGTCCGCGTGCGCGGCCGTACCGGCACCCGAGACGGCACGCTCCTGGCCGAACGGCAGCAGCGACGCATACGGCAGCGCCGCCAGCCGCGGCCGCAGCGCTTCGCGCAGCGCCAGTGCCTCGCCGGCCGGCAGCCACGCCGCGGCCACCAGCGCCCAGGGCAGCTCGGCCGCGGCGACGCGCACCGCCGCATGCTTCAGCTCGGGCTGGCGCGACTGCGGGCAGCGCGCGCTCGGCATCAGCACGTTGACGCCGAGCGCGCCACCCGCGCCGCCTGTCCCGCCGCCCGGCAGCCATTCGCCGCCCCAGTGCATCGCGACGAAGGCTTGCGCCGGCGGCACCGCCTCGCTGCCGCGCACGGGCAGCACCAGCTCGCCGCGGCGCGAGCGCACCTTGACCAGCTGCCCTTCGGCCCAGCTGCGGCGCGCCAGCTCCTGCGGGTGCAGCTCGATGGCCGGCGTGCCGTCATGCGCGAACAGGCGGCCGAGGGTGCCGGTGCGGCTCATGCCGTGCCACTGGTCGCGCAGGCGACCGGTGGTCAGGGCAATCGGGTAGTGTGCATCGACCTTCTCCGCCGGCGGTTTCCAGGCCGGCGCGACGAAGCGCGCGCGGCCATCGGTGGTGGCAAAGCGGTGGTCGGTGTACAGGCGCGGCAGCGACGGGGACTCGTGCGCTTCGAGCGCCCGCTGCCCTTCCGCCACCCCTGCCGCCGCCCCATCCGCCCCGCCGCGCTGCGCACACGGCCATTGCCGCGGCGCGGCGTCGAGCCGCGCGTAGCTCAGGCCGGTGATGTCGAGGTCGCGCCCGCGCGTGCCCTCGCGGTGCTCGTTCCACACGTCCTCGGCGCAGGCGAAGGGGAACAGCGTCTCGCCGACAAGGCCCGGCGCGCGGCGCTCGGGCACGCGGCCGGCCAGCTGCCGCTCGAGGCGCCGCGCCACGTCCACCACGATCTGCCAGTCGGCGCGCGCCTCCCCGGCCGGCGGCACGGCCGGCCGCACGCGCGTGATGCGGCGTTCGCTGTTCGTCACCGTGCCGTCCTTCTCGCCCCAGGTGGCGGCGGGCAGCAGGAGGTCGGCGCAGGCCACGGTCGCCGTCGTGCGGTAGGCCTCCTGCACGACGACGAACGGGCAGCGCGCGAGGGCGCGCCGCACCAGCGCCTGGTCCGGCAGCGACTGCGCCGGATTCGTGCAGGCGATCCACAGCGCCTGCAGCCGGCCTTCCGCGGCGGCCTCGAACATCTCCACGGCCGCGAGGCCGGGCTTCGCGGGCAGCTCGCGCACGCCCCACAGTGCCGCGACCTCGGCGCGGTGCACCGCGTCGGCCACCTCGCGGTGGCCCGGCAGCAGGTTCGCCAGGCCGCCGACCTCGCGCCCGCCCATCGCGTTCGGCTGGCCGGTCAGCGACAGCGGCCCCGCACCCGGCCGGCCGATCTGCCCCGTGGCGAGGTGCAGGTTGATCAGCGTCGTGTTGTTGTCGGTGCCGCTCGTGCTCTGGTTCAGGCCCTGGCACCACAGCGAGAGCGTCGGCCGGCGAGCACCGGCGCCGCCGGCGGCCACGTCGAGCCCGGCGAACCAGCGTGCGGCGGTGACGATGTCGTCGGCCTTCACGCCGCAGATGCGCGCCGCGTGCGCCGGGGTGAACTCGCGCACGCGGTCGCGCAGCGCCTCGAAGCCGCTCGTGTGTGCGGCGATGAAGGCGGGGTCCACGAGGCCTTCCCACAGCATCACGTGCAGCATCGCGTGGTGCAGCATGACGTCGGTGCCCGGCTGCAGCTGCAGGTGCAGGTCGGCCTCGGCCGCCGTTTCGGTGCGGCGCGGGTCGACGACGATCACGCGCATCGGCGACGACGTGGCCGCGCGCGCCTCGCGCGCCGCCTCGAGCCGGCGGTACAGCACCGGGTGCGCCCAGGCCATGTTCGAGCCGGTGATGAACACCGTGTCGGCGAGGTCGATGTCGTCGTAGCACGGCGGCACGGCGTCGGCGCCGAGGCTCGCCTTGTAGCCGGCGACGGCGCTGCTCATGCACAGGCGCGAGTTGGTGTCGACGTTGTTCGTGCCGACGAGCCCCTTGGCCAGCTTGTTGAAGACGTGGTAGTCCTCGGTCAGCAGCTGGCCGGAGAGGTAGAAGCCGACGCTGTCCGGCCCGTGCCGCACCACGGCCTCGGCGAAGCGCGTGGCCACCTCGTTCAGCGCGTCGTCCCACCCCACCGGGGCGAGCGGCGCGCCGCGCGCGGCGCGGCGCATCGGCTGCAGCGCCCGCACCTGCATCGTCACGTGCGGCTCGGCGGTGAGGTGCAACGTCTGCCCCTTGCTGCACAGCCGGCCGCGGTTGGCCGGGTGCTCGGGATCGCCGCGCACGCCGGTGATGGCGCCGTCGCGGCTCTCGATGACGACGCCGCAGCCGACGCCGCAGTACGGGCAGGTCGAGCGTGTCTCGTGGGCGGCCATTGTCCTCCCGGCCCGTCTCAGGCACCCGCGGGCGCGGGGACGGTCCCGGGCGGGCGCGCATGCACCGCCACCGCCGCGACCGCGCCAGCGCGCAGGCAGGGGCCCGCCTGCGGCGGCACCTGTTCCAGCGCGTGCCGGTTCAGCTGCTCGCGGTCGAGCATCACCACGCCTTCGTCGACGCGGCAGTCAAAGGTCGGCGTGCGCCCTTCGTCGGGCGCTCGTGCCGCGCCGTCGGCGAAGCCGATCACCCAGCCGTGCAGCGGGCAGGCCACGCCGTCGCCGGCGACGATGCCCTGGCTCAGCGGCCCGCCCTTGTGCGGGCAGCGGTCGAGCAGCGCAAACACCTTGTCGTCGGCGGTGCGGAACAGCGCCACCGGCATGCCGCGCTCGCGCTCGACGCGCCGCGCGCCGAGCACCGGGATGTCCTCCAGCCGGCAGATCGCGACCCAGGGCTTCATCTCGCCACCTCCGCCGCGACGCCGCGGTCCTCTGAAGAGGTGGGCAAGGCGGATGGCGCGGGCGCCGCGGCCGGTGCCGGCAGCGCGATCGGCCGAAGCGGCTGCACCGCCTCGAACTGCCGCAGGTCCACGCGCGCCTTGTCGAACTCGAACCACGGGTCGGGCTCGCCGGCGAGCGCGAACTGCAGCCGCTCCCACAGCGCCCGGCGGCCCTCGGCGTCTTCGAGCACGCGCTTCTTCACGTGGTCCAGCCCGACGCGGTTCACGTAGTGCACCGTGCGCTCGAGGTACCAGCCCTCCTCGCGATAGAGCTGCAGGAACGCGCCGGCGTGCTCCAGCACCTCGGCCGCCGTCTTCACCTTGACGAGGAACTGCGCCACCTCGGTCTTGATGCCGCCGTTGCCGGCGACGTAGATCTCCCAGCCCGAGTCGACGCCGATGACGCCGACGTCCTTGATGCCGGCCTCGGCACAGTTGCGCGGGCAGCCGCTCACCGCCAGCTTCACCTTGTGCGGCGCGTACATGCGCCACAGCGAGCGCTCCAGGTCCTTGCCCATCTGCGTGCTGTCCTGCGTGCCGAAGCGGCACCACTCGCTGCCGACGCAGGTCTTCACCGTGCGCAGCGCCTTCGCGTAGGCGTGGCCGCTGGGCATGCCGATGTCGGCCCACACCTTCGGCAGGTCCTCCTTCTTCACGCCGAGCAGGTCGATGCGCTGGCCGCCGGTCACCTTGACGGTGGGGATCCGGTACTTGTCCACCGCGTCGGCGATGCGGCGCAGCTCGTCGGCGCTCGTCTCGCCGCCCCACATGCGCGGAATCACCGAGTAGGTGCCGTCCTTCTGGATGTTGGCGTGGCTGCGCTCGTTGATGAAGCGGCTCTG
>JAHCKS010000208.1 GCA_026125665.1 Rubrivivax sp. | reverse complement strand
GGCGATGGTGATGATCGGCTCGCTGTTCGCGGGCCACGAGGAGAGCCCGGGGCAGACGGTGGAGGTCGACGGCCAGCGCTGCAAGGAGTACTACGGCAGCGCCAGCGACTTCAACAAGGGCGAGTACAAGCACGTCGAGGGCAAGCGCATCCTCGAGCCGATCAAGGGCCATCTCGCCGACACGCTGCGCGAGATGCGCGAGGACCTGCAGAGCTCGATCAGCTACGCCGGCGGGCGCACGCTGGCCGACCTGAAGAAGGTGAACTACGTGATCCTCGGCGGCGAGAACGCCGGCGAGCACCTCTTCATGTAGCGCGGCCGCCGCCGCGCCAGCCCGCGCGCCGGGCCTGCTAGGCCGGCCCCGGGGCTTCAGCGCGGCAGCAGCGACGAGCGCTCGTCGAACCGCCAGCCGCGGCGCTCGGCCGCCTTCTCGGCCTTCGAGACCTGCGGCTTGCTCGCGGCGATGACCGGGCACGCGCCGTTGTCGGCGTGGTGCGCGGCGCTGACGAGCAGCGGGTCGTCGAGCGCGCCGGCGGCGCGCGTGAAGTCCTCGGCCACGGGGCAGCTGGCGTCGAAGCCATCGAAGTAGCGCCCCTCGTTGCGCGCGTTGGTCGACTCGAAGTTCACGGCCGTGTAGGTGGTGCCGCAGTAGCCAGCGGGCAGCGAGCCCACCGGCTTGCCCACCGTCGTGTCGCCGATGGTGACGACCTGCACGTCGACGCCACGCAGGCCGTTGATGACCTGCTCGCTCGCCGAGGCGGTGCGCGGGCCGGTGAGCAGGTACACGCGCGCCACGCCCAGCGCGTTGGCGCGGTTCTCGAAGCGGAAGCTCTGGTTGTTCGACGAGCGCTTGTCGTTGTAGAGCAGCGCGGCGTAGGTGCGCGGCGCGCCGCCGCTGAACCCCCGCGCTCCCGCGATGTACGAAGCGAGCGCCGCGCCCACCGACACGAGGCCGCCGCCGTTGTAGCGCAGGTCCACGACGAGCTCCTGCACGCCCTGGCTGCGGAAGAGCGCGAAGGCGCTGTCGAAGCCGGCGCTGGCCTGCGACACCATGTCCTTCACCATCACGTAGCCCATCAGCCGCCCGTTCGGCGAGGCGACGACTCGCGCGCCTTGCACCGGCGTGAGGTCGAAGACCTTGGCCTCGACGACGACGGTGCGCGTGGCGCCGGCGCGGCGCAGCTGCAGCGTCAGGCGGTCGCCGGCGTTGGCGGCGTTCAGCGGCGAGAAGTCGTTGGCCGAGATCATCTCCGCGGCCGTGCGGCCGTTGGCCGAGACCAGTTCGTCACCACGTTCGACGCCCTTCACGGCCGCGTCGCTGGCCGGCTCGACGTAGCGCACGTAAAGCGGCGCGCCCAGGCTCGCCTCGAGGCCGGCGACGGCGACACCGAAGCCCATCGTCGCGCCGTCGCCGAAGAAGCGGTTGAAGCTCTCGGTGCTCTCGCTGCTGCTCCAGCGGTCGGCGGGGAACGCCGGGTCGGTGCCGGTGTAGAGCAGCGCGTCGTAATAGTCGAGGACGCTGGCGAACGAGTTGGGGTTCGGCCGCGGCGACAGGCGGTACCAGAAGTACCAGTCGTTCATGTGGCTGCCGAGCCAGCTCTTCTGGTCCGCCATGGAGCAGCTGCCGAAGTCGTCGTCGCGGTAGCCGACGCCGCAGGCCGAGAGCAGCACGGCCGCGGCCAGGGCCACCGTGCGCGCCGCAAGAGAGCGCGAAGAGGAACGGCGGAGCGAAGGCGAGCGACGGAAGGAACGCAGGCGGTTCAGGGCTGGCATGGAGGGGCTCCGAGAGGCGGCGGCGGCGGGTCCGGCCGAGGGGTCGGACCTACAATCGGCAAACTCCTATCGACATCATCGCGTTGACACCCGCCCGGGTGGGTGTCCGCCTGTGACACACCGCGCCCCGACATGAGCAACGAGCTGGCCAAGTCCTTCGAACCCGCCGCCATCGAGGCGAGGTGGGGCCCCGTCTGGGCGAAGGCGAGCGAGTTCGCGCCGACGCTGGACGCGACCAGGCCCTCGTTCAGCATCCAGCTGCCGCCGCCCAACGTGACCGGCACGTTGCACATGGGGCACGCGTTCAACCAGACGATCATGGACGCGCTGACACGGTACCACCGCATGCGCGGCTTCAACACCCTGTGGCTGCCGGGCACCGACCACGCCGGCATCGCGACGCAGATCGTCGTCGAGCGCCAGCTGCAGGAGGCGGGGCTGACCCGGCACGACCTCGGGCGGCAGAAGTTCGTGGCGCAGGTGTGGGACTGGAAGGCGACCTCGGGCGCGACGATCACCAACCAGATGCGCCGCATGGGCGCGAGCGTCGACTGGTCGCGCGAGTACTTCACCATGGACGAGCGGCTCTCGACCGTCGTCACCGAGACCTTCGTGCGCCTCTTCGACGAAGGCCTCATCTACCGCGGCCAGCGCCTCGTGAGCTGGGACCCGCAGCTCAAGAGCGCCGTCTCCGACCTCGAGGTGGAGAGCGAGGAGGAGGACGGCTTCCTCTGGCACATCCGCTACCCGCTGGAGAGCGGAGCCGGCCACGTCACCGTGGCCACGACGCGGCCCGAGACGATGCTCGGCGACACCGCGGTGATGGTGCATCCGCAGGACGAGCGTTACGCGAAGCTGGTGGGGCAACGCGTGCGGCTGCCGCTGGCCGACCGGCTCATCCCCATCGTCGCCGACACGCAGGTGGACCGCGAGTTCGGCACCGGCGCGGTGAAGGTGACGCCGGCGCACGACCACAACGACTACGCGGTGGGGCAGCGGCACGGGCTGCCGATGCTCTCCATCCTCACGCTCGACGCGAAGCTGAACGACAACGCGCCGGCCGCCTACCGCGGCCTCGACCGCTTCGAGGCCCGCAAGCGCATCGTCGCCGACCTCGAGGCGCAGGGCCTGCTCGCCGAGACGAAGAAGCACCGCCTCACCGTGCCGCGCTGCGCGCGCACCGGGCAGATCGTCGAGCCGATGCTCACGCACCAGTGGTTCGTCGCGACGACGAAACCCGGTGCCGATGGCCGCAGCATCGCCGACAAGGCGATCGACGCGGTGAAGAGCGGCCGGGTGCGCTTCGTGCCCGAGCAATGGGTCAACACCTACAACCACTGGATGACGAACATCCAGGACTGGTGCATCAGCCGCCAGCTGTGGTGGGGGCACCAGATCCCGGCCTGGTACGGCACGGGCGGCGAGATCTTCGTCGCCCGCAGCGAAGCCGAGGCGCGCGAGCGCGCCATGCAGGCCGGCTACGGCGGGCCGCTGACCCGCGACGAGGATGTGCTCGACACCTGGTACAGCTCGGCGCTGGTGCCGTTCAGCACGCTCGGCTGGCCGGAGAAGACGGGGCAGGCGGCGCTCGAGCAGCAGCTCTTCCTGCCGAGCACGGTGCTCGTCACGGGCTTCGACATCATTTTCTTCTGGGTCGCCCGGATGATCATGATGACGACGCACTTCACGGGCCAAGTGCCGTTCCGCGACGTCTACATCCATGGCCTGGTCCGGGACGCCCATGGCCACAAGATGAGCAAGAGCGAAGGCAACGTGCTCGACCCGGTGGACCTCATCGACGGCATCGCGCTGGGCCCCCTGCTCGACAAGCGCACGACCGGCCTGCGCAAGCCCGAGAACGCGCCACGCGTGCGCAAGGACACCGAGCGCGAGTTCCCGGAGGGCATCCCCGCCTTCGGCGCCGACGCGCTGCGCTTCACGATGGCCAGCTACGCCACGCTCGGGCGCAACATCAACTTCGACACCAAGCGCTGCGAGGGCTACCGCAACTTCTGCAACAAGCTCTGGAACGCCACGCGCTTCGTGCTGATGAACTGCGCGGGGCAGGACTGCGGGCTGAAGGAGCACACGAAGGCCGAGTGCGCACCGGCCGTCGTCGCCGACGACGGCCGCGTCGTGAAGCCGGCCGGCCCGTTCCACGGCTACCTGTCGTTCTCGACGGCCGACCGCTGGATCACGGGCGAGCTGCAGCGTGTGGAAGCGGCAGTGGCGCAGGGCTTTGGCGAGTACCGGCTGGACAACGTGGCCAACGCCATCTACGCGTTCGTGTGGGACGAGTACTGCGATTGGTACCTCGAAATCGCCAAGGTGCAGCTGGCCGAGGCGGCAAGGAAGGGCAGCGAGGCCGAGCAGCGCGCCACGCGGCGCACGCTGATCCGCGTGCTGGAGACGGTGCTGCGCCTGCTGCACCCGGTGGCACCGTTCATCACCGCCGAGCTGTGGGAACACGTGGCGCCGGTGGCCGGCCGCAAGGCGCCGGGGTCGAACAAGTCCCTGGTCAACGCGGCCTACCCCGAAGCGCAGCCCGAGAAGGTGGACCCGGCCGCCGACGCCTGGGTGGCGCGCCTGAAGGCCGTGACGCTGGAAGTGCGCCGCCTGCGCAGCGAGATGGGATTGAACCCGGGCGAGCGCGTGCCGCTCGTGACGCTGGGCGACGCCGCGTGGGTGGAAGCGGCCGCGCCGGTGCTGCAGGCGCTGGCCCGGCTGGCCGAGGTGCGCCGGCTCCCCGACGCCGTCGCGTTCTCCGCCGCCACTCAGTCGGCGCCGGTGGCGGTGGTCGGCGAGCTGCGCCTGGCGCTCGAGGTGCGCATCGACGTCGCTGCCGAAACGACGCGCCTGACGAAGGAAGTGGCGCGGCTTCAGGGCGAGATCACCAAGGCCGAAGGCAAGCTCGGCAACGCCAGCTTCGTGCAGCGGGCCCCGGCGGCGGTGGTGGAGCAGGAACGCGCCCGGCTGGCCGAGTTCCGCAGCGCCCTGGCGCGCCTGCAGGAACAGCTGGACCGCCTGACGGCGCCGGCCTGAGACACCTTGTCGGTCGGTTCCGGCGGTCGTCTCCGGCCGGCCGTCAGCGACCTATGCGCGGCGCGCGCTGGCGCGCCCCAGGACGTGGCGCCCCGCGACTTGCGCTCTCAGCGTCTTCTGAGCACGTGGACGAACTCGCCGCCCTCGTTGCTCTGGCCGATGAGGTCGTTGCCCGTCTGGCGGGCAAAGGCCTGGAAGTCGCGCACCGAGCCGGGGTCGGTGCTGACGACGCGCAGCACGTCGCCGCTGCCCATCTCGGCCAGCGCCTTCTTCGCCTTCAGGATCGGCAGCGGGCAGTTCAGCCCACGGGTGTCGAGTTCACGCGGTTCGGCAGCCATGGCGGGCGATTCTAGAGGTCGAGC
>JAHCKS010000207.1 GCA_026125665.1 Rubrivivax sp. | reverse complement strand
GCGGCGGGCGCCGGCGCGGGCGCCGGTGCCGCGAGCGCGGTGCCGCCGGTGGCGTTCGACGTGAAGGTCAGCGGCAGCTTGGCGTTGCCCTGCAGCATGATCGTCTGCTTCACGCCCAGCCGGTTCAGCCAGCCCTGTGCGCAGGCCTGCAGTTCCTCGCCGTTGATCGTGCCGCTCTTGTTGCGATCGCTGCTCGCGTCGGCGAGGCACTGCGCCCAGGTCAGCGTGGCGTAGCTGCCCTTCTTCGTGGCGAAGGAGACCTGCGTGTCGGTGCTGGCGGCGATGTACAGCACCTGCGGGCCGCGCTGGTCCTTCTCCAGCGTGGCGAGGCTGCGCGTCATGCCGCGCGTGTTGACGGCGTCGCCGCAGCTGTAGCCGGCGCCGACGGCGGTGTTGGCCTTGTAGTCGGGTGGCAGGAACTTGGCCTTCGCGTCCTCGGACGCGGCGGCGGTGAGGCTGCGCGTCGCCGCGCCGCCCGAGAAGCACGAGTCGTTCATCATCACCACCTGGCTCGCCTTCTGGCCGAGCTTGGTGAGCGCCTCCTGCAGTGCGCTGTCCATGAACACGCCGCCGCGCACGTACATCGCCTCGGTGCAGCGCGCATTCGTGCCGCCGCGCGCCGCCATCTGCGTGCCGTGGCCGGAGTAGTAGACGAAGAGCTTGTCGCCTTCCTTGATGCGCTCGTGCATCGCGGCCAGCGCCGCGCCGACGTTCTGCGGCGTGAGCTTGGCGTTGGAGACCTCGAAGATGTTCTTCTCGGGCACGCCCATCAGCTTGGCGATCTTCGCCGCGTGCGCGGCGTCCAGGTCGATGCCGGGCAGGTTGGCGCGCGGGTCGCCGTAGTCGCCGATCCACAGGATCAGCGCGTGGTTCTCGGCCAGCGCCGGCGTGGCCCATCCGGCGAACGCGGCCACGCACGCCGCGGCGGCGGCCTGGGGCAGCAAGCGCGGGAGCGGGCGGCGGGCGCGGACGGTGGCGCGGGCCTCGGGGGCGGGATTCATTCGGGCTCCTCGGAAGTCGATCCGGCCTCGCCGCGCGACTTCGTGAACCCCCGCACGGGCGGGCCGGGCGAAGCCCGGCCCTGGGGGCGCTCCGATGCACGGCGTGCGAAAAAGGCGCGGGCAGTGTGCCACGCGCCCAGCGGGCCCTACCCTCTGTTCGAAGGACCTTTTGCCCGGTTTGCGTGGCCTCTTGCCCTGCGGGCAGACGGCGTGGCGGCGGCTGCCGCGCGGCGGCGGCGGGCGTCGCTGGCGACATCGCCGCGCGTGCGGCCGGCTGCATGGCCCGCGTGGCCCGCATGCCCTTCGACGAGCTCGCGGATGAGCGGCAGCGCCTGCTCGAGCAGCGGCCCGCGCGGCCGCTGCGCCGACGTCGCCAGCCACAGCGTCGTGGCGAGGCGGCGGTTGCCGGCGGCACCGGCCGTGATCGGCCGTGCGGAGAGCGCCCCTTCGCGCGCGCTGCCGACGATGGCGTTCAGCGCCAGCACCGCGTGCAGCGGATGGCGCACGACGAGGTCGAGGATGGCCGGCACGCTCTCGATCTCGAGCGCCACGCGCGGCTTCAGCCCGGCCTCGGCCAGTGCCGCCTCGACGCGCATGCGGATGGCGTGCGGGCGGCTCGGGATGACGAGCTCGAGCGTGGCGACGTCGGCCAGGGTCACCGGCCGCCCGACCAGGGCCTTTCCCTGCCGGGCCGAGACGAGGTAGAGCGCCTCGTCCACCACCGGCTGCAGGTCGAAGGCCGGCGCCGGCGTCGCGTTGTAGACCAGCGCGCAGTCGATGCGCCCCTGCATCAGCCACTCCAGCATGTATGTCGACAGGCCCTCGACGACGCTCAGCGTGGCGCGCGGAAAGCGCGCGCGGAACGCCTCGACCAGCGGTGTCGTCAGCGTGCGCGAGAGGCTCGGCGGCAGGCCGATCGACACCATGCCGGCGGCCGCGCCGCGCTGCTCCTCGAGGTCCTGGCGCGCGCGCTGCACCTGCTGCAGGATGCCGCGGCCGTGCGCGAGCAGCCGCTTGCCCGCTTCGGTGAGCGTGACGCCGCGGCCGTTGCGGTCGAAGAGCGGCTGCCGCAGCTCGACCTCGAGCGCGCGCACCTGGCGGCTGAGCGCCGGCTGCGCCACGCGCAGCACGTTGGCCGCGCGCGTGAAGCTGCCGAGCTCGGCCACGCGCACGAAGTAGTCGAGCTGCTTCAGGTCCATGGGGGGGCAGGGGCGTCGTGCCGCGTCCCGGCGCGGCACGGGGCATTCTCGCAAACCATGCCGAAGTGTTCTAGCAGTTAGTCAGGCCAGCGCATTGATGCATGGCTCGTGCTGGCGAAGAATGCGCCGCCATGGCGACGCTCCCTGCTCGGCCCGACGTGGGCCCGGTCACCGCGATCTCGTCGATGGCCACGCGTGCCGTCCTGGCCGACCTCGGCCGCGCGTTCGAGAAGCACTTCGGCATCGGCCTGGTGGTCGAGTCCGTGGGCGGGGTCGATGCCGCCCGGCGCGTCGCCGCCGGCGAGGCCTTCGACCTCGTCTTCCTCGCCTCCGAGGCGATCGACAAGCTGATGGCCGCCGGGCATCTGCAGCCCGGGCGCGTCGACCTCGTGCGCTCGCCGGTGGCGGTGGCGGTGAAGGCCGGTGCCGCCCGGCCCGACATCGGCAGCGAAGACGCGCTGCGGCGCGCCGTGCGCGCCGCGCGCACCGTCGGCTACTCCACCGGCCCGAGCGGCACGCACCTGATGAAGCTGTTCGAGCGCTGGGGCATGGCCGCAGACGTGGCGCAGCGCACCGTGCAGGCGCCACCCGGCGTGCCGGTGGCCAGCCTCGTCGCCAAGGGCGACGTCGAGCTCGGCTTCCAGCAGCTCGCCGAGCTGATGAACGTGCCCGGCGTCGACGTCGTCGGCCTGCTGCCCGAGGCCGCCGCCTTCATCACCACGTTCTCGGCCGGGCTCGGCAAGGAATCGCCGCGTGCTGCCGCGGCACGCGCCGCGCTCGACTACATGGCTTCGCCCGAGGCCGCCGGGATCAAGCGCCGGCACGGCATGGAGCCGGCATGAACCTCGCCTGCAGCGGGCCCGAGGAGACCTCCGAATGATCATCGACATCCACGGCCACTACACCACCGCGCCGAAGGCGCTGGAGGAATGGCGCAACCGCCAGATCGCCGGCATCGCGGACCCGGCGAAGAAGCCGCGCCCCGCCGAGCTGAAGATCTCCGACGACGACATCCGCGAGTCGATCGAGACGAACCAGCTGAAGTTCATGAAGCAGCGCGGTTCGGACCTCACGATCTTCAGCCCGCGTGCCAGCTTCATGGCGCACCACATCGGCGACTTCGAGGTCTCCTCCACCTGGGCGGCGATCTGCAACGAGCTGTGCTTCCGCGTCTCGCAGCTGTTCCCCGACCACTTCATTCCCGCGGCGATGCTGCCGCAGAGCCCGGGCGTCGACCCGAAGACCTGCCTGAGCGAGCTCGTGAAGTGCGTCGAGCAGTACGGCAACGTCGCGATCAACCTGAACCCCGACCCCTCCGGAGGCCACTGGAAGGAGCCGCCGCTCACGGACCGGCACTGGTACCCCATCTACGAGAAGATGGTCGAGTACGACATCCCGGCGATGATCCACGTCAGCACGAGCTGCAACGCGTGTTTCCACACCACCGGCGCGCACTACATCAACGCCGACACGACGGCGTTCATGCAGCTCATCCAGGGCGACCTGTTCAAGGACTTTCCGCGGCTCAGGTTCGTCATCCCGCACGGCGGCGGCGCGGCGCCGTACCACTGGGGCCGCTACCGCGGCCTGGCGCAGGAGCTGAAGAAGCCCCTGCTGCAGGACCACCTGCTCAACAACGTCTTCTTCGACACCTGCGTGTACCACCAGCCGGGCATCGACCTGCTGACGAAGGTGGTGCCGGTGGCCAACATCCTGTTCGCCAGCGAGATGATCGGCGCGGTGCGCGGCATCGACCCCGAGACCGGCTTCAACTACGACGACACGAAGCGCTACATCGAAGCCAGCCGCCAGCTCTCGGCGGCCGAGAAACATGCCATCTACGAAGGCAACGCGCGGCGCGTCTATCCGCGCCTGGACGCGGCGCTGAAGAAGAAGGGCAAGTAGAAGAGCAAGCGAGCCGGCCGGGCTCGAGGAAGGAAACGACCATGTACGAACTGGGCGTCGTCTACCGCAACATCCAGCGCACCGATGCGGCCGTGGCCAGCGCGCTGGCGAAGTTCGGCAGCGCCACCGTGCACGAGGCGATGGGTCGCGTCGGCCTGATGAAGCCGACCATGCGGCCGATCTACGCCGGCGCGCAGGAGTCGGGCACCGCCGTCACCGTGCTGCTGCACCCCGGCGACAACTGGATGATGCACGTCGTGGCCGAGCAGATCCGCCCCGGCGACATCGTCGTCGCCGCCGTCACCGCCGAGTGCACCGACGGCTACTTCGGCGACCTGCTCGCCACGAGCTTCCAGGCGCGCGGCGCCAAGGCGCTCGTCATCGACGGCGGCGTGCGCGACGTGAAGACGCTGGCCGAGATGAAGTTCCCGGTATGGAGCCGCGCCATCAGCAGCAAGGGCACGATCAAGGCCACGCTCGGCTCGGTGAACATCCCGGTCGTCTGCGCCGGCGCGCTCGTGCACCCGGGTGACGTCATCGTCGCCGACGACGACGGCGTCGTCTGCGTGCCGCGCGCGATGGCCGCCGCGACGCTGGACGCCGCCACGAAGCGCGAGGCCAACGAGGGCGACAAGCGCGCCAGGCTCGCCGCCGGCGTGCTGGGACTGGACATGTACAACATGCGCGAGCCGCTGGCCAAGGCCGGGCTGCGCTACATCGACTGAACGGCTGCGGGCTGCAGCGATGACCATGCAGGTGGCGCTCATCGGCTACGGCGAAGTCGGCCGCATCCTGGCCGAGGACCTGCGCGCGCGCGGCGTCGCCGTCAGCGCCTACGACCTCAAGCTCGAGCACGACGTGGGTGCCGGGCTCGGCCAGCCGCTGCGCGAGCACGCCGCCGCGCACGACGTCGTGCTCGCCGCCTCGCATGCGGTGGCCGCGCACGGCGTCGATCTCGTCGTCTCGGCCGTCACGGCGAGCCAGGCCGTCGCGGTGGCCGAAGCCACGGCGCCGGGGCTGAAGCGCGGCGCCTTCTTCCTCGACTTCAACTCCGCGTCGCCCGGCGCGAAGCAGCGCGCGGCCGGCATCGTC
>JAHCKS010000206.1 GCA_026125665.1 Rubrivivax sp. | reverse complement strand
CGACGAACGTGCCGCGAGCTGCGCCACCCGTCGCGGTGCCGGCCCAGCGGCCGCCCGCTCCGGCGGCGGCGGCCCAACGTGCCGCAGCGCCCGCGGCGGCAGTGACCGAGCGCGCTCCGAAGCCTTCCGCGCCGGCGGGACGTCCCGAACCCGAGGGGCGCTTCGTCGTGCAGGTGGGCGCTTATGCCGACCAGGCTACGCTGCGCGAAACGCGGCAGAAAGTGGAGAAGCTGGGCTTGAAGACCTACACGCAGGTGGTCGACAGCGACGCCGGCCACCGCACACGCGTTCGCGTCGGTCCGTTCGACACCCGCGCCGAGGCGCAGGCGGCCGCCGCGAAGCTCAAGGCCGCCGGCCTGCCGGCGGCGCTGCTGACGCTCTGAGCGAACGGACGCGGCGCCATGGACGCTGTCGGCCGGCTCTTCGGGTCGCTCGGCTGGCTGGACTGGCTGATCCTGGCCATCGGCCTGGCGTCGGTCGTCGTGGGCCTGGTGCGCGGCTTCGTCTTCGAGTGCCTGGCATTGGCCGGCTGGGTGGTGGCCTGGTTCGCGGCGCAGTGGCTGGCGCCGTCGATCGCGCCGCGGCTGCCCGTCGGCACCCCCGGCGGCGGACTGAACCACGGCGTCGCGTTCCTCGGCGCGTTCCTGCTCGTGCTCGTGGCCTGGGCGCTGCTGGCCCGCCTGGTGCGGCTGGTCATTCACGCCACGCCGCTGTCGGTGGCCGACCGCCTGCTCGGCGGCGCATTCGGTGCGCTGCGGGCGCTGGTGCTGCTGCTCGCGCTGGCCACCGTGGTCTCGCTCACGCCGGCGGCACAATCGGCCTCGTGGCGGGGCTCGATGGGCGCGCGCGGGCTGATGCAGCTGCTCGTGGCGCTCAAGCCCCTTCTTCCCGAACCGGCGGCGCGCCTGCTGCCGGCCTGAAACATCCGCCCGGAGCGCTCGTGCCCCGGACAACGCGAGCCTGAAGCCACCATGTGCGGCATCGTCGGCGTCATCTCGAAGGCGCCCGTCAACCAGCTCATCTACGACGCGCTGCTGCTGCTGCAGCACCGCGGCCAGGACGCCGCCGGCATCGTCACGATGGTGGGCACGAAGTGCTTCATGCACAAGGCGCGCGGCATGGTGCGCGACGTCTTCCGCACGCGAAACATGCGTGCGCTGCCCGGCACCGTGGGCCTGGGCCAGGTGCGCTACCCCACCGCCGGCAACGCCGACAGCGAAGAGGAGGCGCAGCCGTTCTACGTCAACGCGCCGTACGGGATCGTGCTCGTGCACAACGGCAACCTGACGAACGCGCCGGCGCTGAAGGCCGAGCTGTTCGAGGTCGACCGTCGTCACATCAACACCGAAAGCGACACCGAGGTGCTGATCAACGTGCTGGCGCACGAGCTCGAGCAGGCGGCGCGCGACCTGCCGCTGACGCCCGAGCAGGTGTTCGCCGCCGTGTCGGCCGTGCACCGCCGCGTCAAGGGCTCGTACGCGGTGGTGGCGCTCGTCGCCGGGCACGGGCTGCTCGCCTTCCGCGACCCGTTCGGCATCCGCCCGCTGTGCTTCGGCCGCAGCGAGCACGGCGAGCTGATGGTGGCCAGCGAGTCGGTGGCCCTCGAGGGCACCGGCCACCATCTCGAGCGCGACCTCGCCCCTGGCGAGGCGTTGTTCGTCGACCTCGCCGGCGGCGTGCACACCCGCCAGTGCGCGTTGCGGCCGAGCCTGAATCCGTGCATGTTCGAGTATGTCTACCTGGCGCGGCCCGACTCGGTGCTCGACGGCGTCAGCGTCTACCAGGCGCGGCTGAACCTCGGCGAGACGCTGGCGCAGCGCGTCATCTCGACCATGCCGCCCTCGGAGATCGACGTCGTCATCCCGATCCCCGAGTCGAGCCGGCCGAGCGCGATGCAGCTCGCGCTGCGCATCGGCAAGCCCTACCGCGAGGGCTTCGTGAAGAACCGCTACGTCGGGCGCACCTTCATCATGCCCGGGCAGGCGGTGCGCAAGAGGAGCGTGCGGCAGAAGCTCAACGCGATCGGCCTGGAGTTCAAGGGCCGCAACGTGCTGCTGGTGGACGACAGCATCGTGCGCGGCACGACGAGCAAGGAGATCGTGCAGATGGCGCGCGAGGCCGGCGCACGCAAGGTCTACATGGCCTCGGCGGCGCCGCCGGTGCGGCACCCGAACGTCTACGGCATCGACATGCCGAGCAAGGCCGAGCTCATCGCCGCCGGCCGCAGCATCGAGGAGGTGCGTGCCTTCATCGGCGCCGACGCGCTGATCTACCAGGACGTCGACGCGATGAAGCGCGTCGTCCATGCGCTCAACCCGAGGCTGGCCGGCTTCGAGGCCAGCTGCTTCGACGGCCACTACATCACCGGCGACGTGAGCGAGGCCGACTTCGCGGCCATCGAACGGCAGCGGCGGAGCCAGGCCGAGGCCGGCGACGAAGGCCCCGATGACGAGCACTCGCGCCTGGCACTGCACGGCGCGGAGGAGCAACCATGACGATCCCGCGCGTCGACCTGCCCGCCGATGCGCGGCTGGACACGCTGGCCGTGCGCGAGGGTCTGCCGCCTTCGCCGTGGGGCGAGAACAGCGAGGCGCTGTTCATCACCAGCAGCTTCGTGCATCCGGACGCGGCGACGGCCGCGCGCCGCTTCGGCAACGAGGAGGATGCCTTCGTCTACAGCCGCTTCTCCAACCCGACGGTGACGATGATGGAGCGGCGCCTGGCGGCGCTGGAAGGCACCGAGGCCTGCATCGGCACGGCCAGCGGCATGGCGGCGATCCTGATGCTCGTGCTGGGCCTGCTGAAGGGCGGCGACCACGTCGTCTGCTCGCAGAGCGTGTTCGGCGCGACGATCAAGCTGTTCCAGGACTTCGCGCGCTTCGGCCTGGAGGCCAGCTTCGTGCCGCAGGACGACCCCGGCGCCTGGCGCGCGGCGATGCGGCCTGGCACCAAGCTGCTCTTCGCCGAGACGCCGAGCAACCCGCTCACCGAAGTGTGCGACATCGCGGCGCTGGCCGAGATCGCGCATGCGCGTGGCGCGCTGCTGGCGGTGGACAACTGCTTCTGCTCGCCGGCGCTGCAGCAGCCGGTGAAGCTGGGCGCCGACATCGTCATGCACTCGGGCACCAAGTACCTCGACGGCCAGGGGCGCGTCATCGCCGGGGCGCTGTGCGCGCCCGAGCACATCGTCACCGGGAAGTTCGTGCCGGTGATGCGCACGATGGGCTTGACGCTGTCGCCGTTCAACGCCTGGGTCGTGCTGAAGGGCATGGAGACTCTGTCGATCCGCATGAAGGCGCAGAGCGAACGCGCGCTGGCCCTGGCCCGATGGCTCGAGGAGCAGCCGGCGGTGGAGCGTGTCTTCCACCCGGGCCTCGCCTCGCACCCGCAGCACGCGCTGGCGATGGCGCAGCAAGGCGGGCAGGGCGGTGCCGTGGTGTCGTTCGCCGTGCGGGGTGGGCGCGCCGAGGCCTTTGCCGTCATCGATGCGGCGCGCGTGTGCTCGATCACCACGAACCTGGGCGACACGAAGACGACGATCAGCCACCCGGCGAGTACGTCGCACGGCCGGCTCACCGAGGAGCAGCGGCTGGCTGCGGGCATCACCCAGGGCCTGGTGCGCATGGCCGTCGGACTGGAGGACCTCGCGGACCTGAAGGCCGACCTGCAGCGCGGCCTGGCCAAGCTCGGTTGACGCGCACGATGACGAAGATCCGCACTCGCATCGCTCCTTCGCCCACGGGATTCCTGCACCTCGGCACGGCGCGCACGGCGCTGTACTCGTGGGCCTTCGCGCGCCACCACGGTGGCGAGTTCGTGCTGCGCATCGAGGACACCGACGTCGCGCGCTCGACCGGCGAGTCGGTGCAGCAGATCCTCGACGCGATGCACTGGCTCGGCCTCGACTACGACGAGGGCCCGGTGTTCCAGATGCACCGGCTGGCCCGCTACCACGATGTGGCCGAGCGGCTGATTGCTGCCGGCGCGGCCTACCGGTGCTGGTGCACGCCGCAGGAGCTGGACGCGATGCGCGAGGTGCAGCGCGCGCGCGGCGAGAAGACGCGCTACGACGGCCGCTGGCGCCCGGCGCCGGGCAAGGTGCTGCCCGCGCCGCCCGCCGGCGTGCAGCCGGTGGTGCGCTTCGCCAACCCGCCGGGCGGAGAGGTGCGCTGGAACGACCTCGTGAAGGGGCCGATCGCCATCTCCAACGAGGAGATCGACGACCTGATCATCCTGCGCCCGGCGCCGCCGGGCAGCGAAGGCGACGCGGCGGCCTTCGGCGTGCCGACCTACAACTTCGCCGTCGTCGTCGACGACATGGACATGCGCATCACGCATGTCTATCGCGGTGACGAGCACATCAACAACACGCCGTGGCAGATCAACTTGTGGCGGGCCATCGCTGCGAGCGGCGGAGGCGGGGGTGCCGAGCTGCCGCAGTACGGCCACTGCCCGATCATCCTCGGCGAGGACGGCCTCAAGCTCAGCAAGCGGCGCGGCGCCGTCAGCGTGATGGCCTACCAGGAGGCGGGCTACCTGCCCGAGGCGATGCTCAACTACCTGGCACGGCTGGGCTGGAGCCACGGCGACGACGAGCTCTTCAGCCGCGAGCAGATGGTGCAGTGGTTCGACGGCAGCCACCTCGCCAGGAGCCCGGCGCAGTGGGACCCGGCGAAGCTGGCGTGGGTCAACGCGCATTACCTGAAGCAGGCGGATGACGCTCGCCTGGCCACACTGCTGGCGGCGGAATTCGCTCGGCGGGGCGTGCCCGGCACCGGCGACGCGGCGCTGCTCGCGCGCGCGGCCGCGCTGTTCAAGGACCGCTGCAGCACCGTCGTCGAGATCGCCGACTGGGTGGCGATGCTGTTCGTGGCGGTCCAGCCCTCGGCGGAGGACGTGGCGGCGCATGTCACCGAGGCGGTGCGCCCGGGGCTGCGGATGCTGCGCGAGAAGCTCGCGTCGCTGTCGGGCTGGGACAAGGCGGCCATCGCCCAGGCGATGAAGGAGACGCTCGCGGCACACCGGCTCAAGATGCCCCAGCTCGCGCCGGCCGTGCGCGTGCTGGTGTGCGGCCGCGCGCAAACGCCGTCGATCGACGCGGTGCTGGCGCTGTTTCCGCGCGACACCGTGTTGCGCCGGCTCGCTGCGGCTTGAGCGCCGATGCGTTGGGCTATACTTCCCGGCTGGCTTCGTTCAGCGTCTGAGTTCGGCCCTTGATTGGAACGAT
>JAHCKS010000205.1 GCA_026125665.1 Rubrivivax sp. | reverse complement strand
TACCTGCCCGGCGTCATCCTCGGCGCGTTGCTGCTGGCTGCGCTGCCCGAGGTGCTGCGCTACGTGGCCGGGCCGCTGCAGCAGATGACCGACGGGCGCCTGGACGCGTCGATCCTGCGCCAGCTGCTGATCGCGCTGGCGATGATCGTCATCATGCTGCTCAGGCCGCGCGGCCTGATGCCGCCGCCCGAGCACGGCAAGGCCGCGCCGGCGGCGCCGCCGGCGGCGCGCTGAGGTCACGCCGATGGCCGAGCTCGTGCTCAACGTGCAGGGCGTCAGCAAGCGCTTCGGAGGGCTGCAGGCGCTGTCGGACGTCGGCATCGCCATCCGGCGTGGCGAGGTGTACGGACTGATCGGCCCGAACGGCGCCGGCAAGACCACCTTCTTCAACGTGCTCACGGGCCTGTACACGCCCGACTCGGGCACCTTCGAGCTCGACGGCCGCGCCTACCGGCCGACCGCCGTGCACGAGGTTGCCGAGCAGGGCATCGCCCGCACGTTCCAGAACATCCGCCTGTTCCCGGAGATGACGGCGCTGGAGAACGTGATGGTGGGCCGGCACGTGCGCACGAAGTCCGGCCTCGTCGGCGCCGTGTTCCGCACCGCCGCCTTCAAGGCCGAGGAGGCGGCGATCGCCGCCCGGGCGCAGGAACTGCTCGACTACGTCGGCATCGGCCGCTACGCCGAGTACCGTGCGCGCACGCTCTCCTATGGCGACCAGCGGCGCCTCGAGATCGCGCGGGCGCTGGCCACCGAGCCGAAGCTGATCGCGCTGGACGAGCCGGCAGCCGGCATGAACGCCACCGAGAAGGTGGTGCTGCGCGAGCTGATCGATCGCATCCGCCACGACGGGCGCACGATCCTGCTCATCGAGCACGACGTGAAGCTCGTGATGGGCCTGTGCGACCGCGTCACGGTGCTCGACTACGGCCGCCAGATCGCCGAAGGCAACCCGGCCGAGGTGCAGAAGAACGAGAAGGTGATCGAGGCCTACCTCGGCGCCGGGCATCACTGAACGAGGCGATTGCGATGGCCGAGGTCCTGCTCAGCGTGAACGGCCTGAAGGTCGCCTACGGCGGCATCCAGGCCGTCAAGGGCGTGAGCTTCGAGGTGCGCGAGGGCGAGCTCGTCAGCCTCATCGGCGCCAACGGCGCGGGCAAGACGACGACGCTGAAGGCGATCACCGGCATCCAGCCGGTGGGCGCCGGAGACATCTCGTTCATGGGCCGCCCCACGCGCGGGCAGGGCACCTGGGACCTCGTGCGCCAGGGCCTGGTGATGGTGCCGGAGGGGCGAGGCACCTTCACCCGCATGACGATCACCGAGAACCTGAAGATGGGCGCCTTCGTCCGCAAGGACCAAGCCATCGACGAGGACATCGAGAAGGTGTTCGGCATCTTCCCGCGCCTGAAGGAGCGTGCGCAGCAGCTCGCCGGCACGCTCAGCGGCGGCGAGCAGCAGATGCTGGCGATGGGCCGCGCCTTGATGGCCAGGCCGAAGGTGCTGCTGCTCGACGAACCCAGCATGGGCTTGAGCCCGATCATGGTGGACAAGGTGTTCGAGGTGGTGAACGACATCCACCAGCGCGGCACCACCGTGCTGCTGGTGGAGCAGAACGCCAGCCGTGCGCTGGCGCTGGCCAACCGGGGTTACGTGATGGACTCCGGCGAGCTGACGATGAGCGGCGAGGCCTCCCAGCTTCTTGCCGACCCGCGCGTGCGGGCCGCCTACCTGGGCGAGTAGCGGCCCGGCGCCGGCGCGCCGGGCCTCGGCGGCCCTGCGCGAGAGCCGCGACGCTGCGCACGAATGCGCGCGCCTTCCGCCGCGGGAGGGATCCTCGGCGCGCCGAAATCGACTTAAATTCGCCCGATCGCCCCGGGGCCGGGGCGACCACAGGTGTCACCCAGGAGCCAACATGAGCACCCCACGAGAGTCCGTTCCTTCCCTCGCCTCGCGCCTGCGCCCCGCCTGGCTGGTGCTGGCGGCGGCGGCACTGCTGCCGGGGTGCCTGGCGACGGCGCCGTCGATGGGCGGCGGGAACACCACGGTCACCGGCGCGGCCGGCGGCGGCACGGCCGAAGGCAACAAGGGCAACCTCGAGCGCTGCGACGAGTCGCTGGGCACGCTGGCAATGGAGGAGGACGTCAACGCGCCCTGGTACCACCAGCTGCGCAGCTACCAGCTCGGCTCGACGATCCCGGTGCTGCGCCTGATGATCCAGCAGAGCAACTGCTTCGTCATCGTCGAGCGCGGCGCCGGCCTGCGCGCGATGGAGCGCGAGCGCCAGCTGATGCGCGGCGACGAAGGCCGCGCCGGCAGCAACATGGGCGGCGGCCAGATGGTCGCGGCCGACTACCTGATGCGCCCGTCGATCCAGTTCTCCGGCAAGACCGGCGGCAGCCGCGCCGGGGTGGCCGGCCTGCTCCCGGGGGCCATCGGCGCGCTGGCCGGCAGCGTCGGTGTCAACGAGGCGTCGACCACGCTCCTGCTGGTGGACATCCGCTCGGGCGTGCAGATCTCGGCTGCCGAAGGCAGCGGCAAGAACTTCGACTTCGGCTTCTTCGGCTCGGCCTTCACCGGCGGCCTGGCAGGTGCCGGCGGCGGGTACTCGAACACGCCGCGCGGCAAGGTCATCGTCGCGGCCTTCGCCGACTCGTACAACCAGATGGTCAAGGCGCTGCGCAACTACAAGGCGCAGACGGTGCGCGGCGGCCTCGGCACCGGCGGGCGCCTGGGCGTGCAGGGCGGCCAGACGGAAGCCGGCCGCGAGGCGAGCGGCCGCAAGTGAGGCCGCGGGGAGTCCACACGATGCGAAGGAGGCCGGGCATGAGGCATCTGCGCAATGCGATGGCGCTGCCGATGGCGGCCGTGCTGGCGGCGGCCGCGCCGGCGGCCAGCGCCCAGATGTTCCACCTCTACCTGGACTGCAAGGGCACGGTGTCGGCCGGCGGCGCGCCGATCTCGCGCGGCATCGACCGCGGGCTGTCGCTGAAGGGCGAGGAGGTGGCGGCCGAGACCAAGACCGACAACGACCGCGCCGACTCGAACTCCCGCCTTGCCACGACGCTGCGTTCGATACCGGTGGTCAAGAGCGACGGCGCGCACCTGTACCTGGCGCTGCGCGACAACAACATGACCGCTTTCGTGCAGCGCTCCAACGTGCTGCCGATGGGCGAGCGCATGCGCTACACGGCCACCAACACGCACTACACCGCCACCTACCAGCCGCAGCGCGGCGGCAAGGTGTTCCTCGACTTCAAGGGCACGCACCTGTTCAAGTGGTATCCGCCATTCGAGAAGCTGGCGGCCACGCGCGTGGCCATCGACCGGCAGAGCGGCGAGCTCGAGGGCGAGATGGTCGGGCCGGAAGGCGAGGTGCTCGGCCGCATGGACATGACCTGCCAGCCGCGCAAGGACGGCGAGGGCCCGGCGCCGAGGTTCTGAACGCGCGGCGTCGATCCCCCGCGAGGCCCGGCGTGTGCGAGCACGGCCGGGCCTCGGCGCCTGCGGGGCGGGCCTGTGGCCGGATCAGTCCGCGCGCGCGCCGGTGGCCTTGACCACCGTCTCGTACTTCGTGAGCTCGGCGTGCACGAAGGCGGCGAACTGCTCGGGTGTCGTCGGTGCCGGCTCGGCCATCAGGGTGGCCATTCGCGCCTTGAACTCCGGCGAGCCGAGGCCGTCGACCAGCGCCTTGTTCAGGCTGCGCGTCGTCTCCGCCGGCAGGCGCGCCGGCGCGAAGATGCCGAACCAGGTCGAGATGTCGAAGCGCTCCAGGCCGAGCGCGGCGCCGGCCTCGGCGACGGTCGGCACGTCGGGCATGGCGCTCGAGCGCCGCGCCGTCGTCACCGCCAGCGCCTTCAGCCTGCCGCTCCTGATGTTGGCCGAGGCCGCGGCGAGGTTGTCGAAGTTGAAGTCGACCTGGCCGCCGACGAGGGCGAGCTGCGCCGGCGCGGCGCCGGCGAACGGGATGTGCACCGCGAACACCTTGGCCTGCGCCTTGAACATCTCGCCGGCGAGGTGCCCGGCGCTGCCATTGCCGCCCGAGCCGTAGTTCAGCCGCCCCGGGTTGCGACGGGCGTGGCCGACGAGGTCGGCGAGCGAGCCGACTTTCTCGCGCGCCGCCCAGCCGACGTTGACGACCAGCACGTTGGGCACCTGCGCGACGAGCGTGATCGGCGTGAAGTCGCGCAGCGGGTCGTACGGGATCCTGCTGTAGAGCCATGGGTTGATGGCGTGCGTGGCGACCGCGCCCATGACGAGCGTCTGCCCGTCGGGCGCGGCCTTGGCCACGAGGTCGGCGCCGAGGTTGCCGCCGGCACCGGGGCGGTTCTCGACCACGACGTTGCCGAGGCTGTCCTTGACGCGCTCGGCCAGAGCGCGCGCGGCGATGTCCAGCGGCCCGCCGGGCGGGTACGGCACGACGAGGCGCACGACCCGCGACTGCGCGCGCAGCGGCGCAGCGAGGGCCAGCGCCGAGGCGCAGACGGTGAGGTTGAGCAGACGGCGGCGGCGGTTCGGCAAGTCCGGGCTCCGTTCGGTGGTGGGGTTGAAGCTCTCGGGCGCGGTGCTCGTCAGCGCATCTCGCCGTGCTTGTCGGCTTCGGAGGTGAACGAGTCGGCATAGAACTCGTTCGCATCGAGCCGGCACTGCGCGACGAAGTCGCGCTTGGCGGACTCGACGACGATCGGCGCGCCGCAGGCGTAGACCTGGTGCGCGGAGAGATCGGGCCAGTCCTCCATCACCGCACGGTGCACGAAGCCCGTGCGGCCGGCCCAGGCGTCCTCGGGCAGCGCGTCGGAGACCACCGGCACGTAGCGCAGGTTCGGCATCTCCGCGGCTGCCTGCTCGCACCACCGGTGCATGTAGAGGTCGTGTGGCCGCCGCCCGCCCCAGTAGAGCACGGCCGGGCGTGCGAGCCCCTTGTGCCGCATGTGCTCGATGACGGCCTTGATCGGCGCGAAGCCCGTGCCGCTGGCCAGCAGGATCATCGGCCGCTCGCTGTCCTCGCGCAGGAAGAAGCTGCCGAAGGGCCCTTCCATGCGCAGGATGTCCTTCTCCTTCATCGCCGTGAACACATGGTCGGTGAACTTGCCGCCGGGCATGTGCCGCACGTGCAGCTCGATGGCCGGCGGGCTGCCCAGCGCGTGCGGCGCGTTGGCCATGCTGTAGCTGCGGCGCGCGCCGTCGCGCAGGATGAACTCGACGTACTGGCCGGCGCGGAACCGCAGGTTCTGGTTGGCCGGCAGCTGCAGCCGCAACACCATCACGTCGGGGGCGGCACGCTCCATCGCCAGCACGCGCGTGGGCAGCTTCAGTACGGGGTACTCGCCGGCGCCGGGCACCATGCGCGCCTCGACCACGCAGTCGGTCTGCGGCGTCGCGCAGCAGGTGAGGATGAAGCCCGCCTCCTCCTCGGCCACCGGCAGCGCGCGCAGCTGGTGCGCGCCGTGGATCACGCGGCCTTCCAGCAGCT
>JAHCKS010000204.1 GCA_026125665.1 Rubrivivax sp. | reverse complement strand
GCCTCGGGCAGCACGATCCACTCGATCTCCCACGGGCCGGTGGAGCGCTCGTGGTCGGCCACCATCGCGTCCATCAGCGCCGCCGCGTGCTGGCGCACCACGCTGATGGCGGCATGGATGTAGCAGCTGGCGATCGGGTTGCGCTTCTGCGGCATCGTGCTCGAGCTGCCGCGGCCGTGGTGGTACGGTTCGAAGACCTCGCCCACCTCGGTCTGCATCATCAGCTTCACGTCCATGCTGAGCTTGCCCAGCGTGCCGCCGATCAGGCCGAGCAGCGCGCCGGCCTCGGCGATGTTGTCGCGGATCGTGTGCCAGGCGATCACCGGCTGCTTCAGGCCGAGCTCGGCGCACAGGCCGGCCTGCGTCTCCATGGCGCCCGTCTCGAGCGAGGCCAGCGTGCCGGCCGCGCCGGCGAACTCGCCCACGAGCACGCGCTCGCGCAGCTGGGCCAGGCGCTCGCGGTGGCGCAGGATGGCCGACAGCAGCCCGGCCACCTTGTAGCCGAAGGTCACCGGGATGGCCTGCTGCAGGTTGCTGCGGCCGATCACCGGCGTCAGGCGGTGTGCCTTCGCGAGCTTCGCCATCGCCTGGGCGATCGCTTCGAGCTCGCCGTCGACGAGTTGCAGCGCCTCGCGGATCTGCAGCACCGTGGCGGTGTCGGTGATGTCCTGCGTCGTCGCGCCCCAGTGCACGTATTCGCCCAGCTTGTCGCGGCAGCGCTGGTTGAGCTGCGTCACGACGCCGAGGATCGGGTAGCCGATGCGTTCGGTCTGCTCGCGCAGCCGCGCCATGTCGATCTCCTCCATGCGGCAGTGCGAGGCGATCTCGTCGGCGGCCTCCTTCGGGATGATGCCGAGCCGGCCCTGTACGACGGCGAGTGCGCGTTCGATCTGCACGTACTTGGCGGTGCGGTTCTCGTCGCTCCACACGTGGCGCATCGCGTCGGTCGTGAAGATGCCCTGGAAGATGGTCGAGTCGATGATGGAAGCGGCCATGGGGTTGTCCGTTCGATGGATGGAAGGTTCAGCGCGCGCGCTGCACGGTGCGGCGCGCACGTTCGATGACGGGGCGGTCGACCATGCGGCCGTCGACCTGCACGGCGCCGCCGCCGGCAGCCTCGGCTGCGGCGAGCACGCGCTGCGCCCAGGCGAGCTCGTCGGCACTCGGCGCGAGCAGCGCGTGCAGCGGCGCGAGTTGCCTGGGATGGATGCACAGCTTGGCGCCGAAGCCTTGCGCGCGCGCGCGGTCCATGTCGGCGCGCAGCTGCGCCTCGTCGTCGATGGCGACCGTGACGCCGCCCACCGGCGGCGGCAGCCCGAAGGCCCGCGAGGCAAGAGCCAGGCGGGCCGCCGCGGCGTCCAGGCCCAGCGTGGCCGCCAGCGGCCCCTGCAGGTCCATGTCGAGTGCGTAGTCGATCGTGCCGAAGACGAGGCGCTGCACGCCCTCGGCGGCGGCCAGCGCCTCCGCGGCGAGCACGCCGCGCGCTGTCTCGACGAGCGGCAGCACCGCGATGCCCGGGCAGGCGGCGCGCAAGCGCGCGATGGTGGCCGGCCGCTCGGCCTTCGGCAGCATCACCGTGCGCAAGCCGGTGCCGCCCAGCGCTGCGAGGTCGTCGTCGAACCATGGCGTCGCCTCGTCGTTGATGCGCACGACGATGCGCTCCGCGGCGGCGCTGGAGGAAAGGAGCGCGGTCACCGCGGCGCGCGCGGCCGCCTTGGCCGGCGGGGCGACGGCGTCCTCGAGGTCGAGCACCACCGCGTCGGCGACGCTGGCCAGCGCCTTGGCGAAACGCTCCGGCCGGTCGCCCGGCACGAAGAGGTAGCTGCGCGGGGCGCTCATACGGCCTCCGCGGCGCGCAGTGCCGCGACGCCCGCGGCGTCCAGGCCGAGTTCCGCCAGGATGGCATCGCTGTGCTGGCCCAGTGCCGGCACCGGCGCCAGCACCGGGTCGCCGTCGTCCCACGAGCCGGGCGGCAGCAGCGCGGGCAACGGGCCAGCCGGCGAGCCGACCTCGCGCCAGCGCGAACGTGCCTTCAGCTGCGCATGCGCCCACAGGCCCGCCATGTCGTTGACCTGCGCGTTGGCGATCTGCGCGTCCTCGATGCGTTCGAGAACCTGTTCGGCGCTGAGCGCCGCGAACACCTCGACGATCAGCGCGCGCAGCGCGTCGCGGTGCGTCACGCGCTTCGCGTTGCCGGCAAAACGCTCGTCGCGGGCCAGCTCGGGCCGCTGCAGCACCTTGGTGCAGAACTGCTGCCACTCGCGCTCGTTCTGCAGCCCCAGCATCACGGTCTTGCCGTCGCCGGTGGGGAAGGGGCCGTAAGGGTAGATGGTGGCGTGCGCAGCGCCGGCGCGCGGCGGCGGCGGTGCACCGTCGAACGCGTAGTACATCGCGTAGCCCATCCACTCGCCCATCGCCTCGAGCATGGAGATGTCGATGCGGCGCCCCTTGCCGTCGATGTTCCGCTGCAGCAGCGCGGCCAGGATGTTGGTGTAGGCGTACATGCCCGCGGCGATGTCGGCGATCGACAGGCCCGCCTTGCAGGGCTCCTGGGGCGTGCCGGTGATCGAGACGAAGCCCGACTCGCTCTGGATCAGCAGGTCGTAGGCCTTCTTGTCGCGGTACGGGCCGGGCGCCGCGGCATCGTCGCCGTAGCCGGAGATGTCGCAGACGATCAGGTCGGGCCGGCGTGCCTTCAGCGCGTCGTAGGAGACGCCGAGCCGCGCCGCGGCGCCCGGGGCCAGGTTCTGCACCACGACGTCGGCCTTCTCGACGATGAGCCGCGTCAGCAGCTCGGCCGCCTGCGGGTGCTTGACGTCGAGCGTCAGGCTTTCCTTGCTGCGGTTGGTCCAGACGAAGTGCGACGCCAGGCCCTTGACCCGCTGGTCGTAGCCGCGCGCGAAGTCGCCGACGCCGGGCCGCTCGATCTTGATGACGCGTGCGCCGAGGTCGGCCAGCTGGCGCGTGCAGAACGGCGCCGCGATCGCGTGCTCGAGCGTGACGACGGTGATGCCTTGCAGCGGTCTCATCACGCTTGCCCCTTCAGCGTGGGGTTCAGCGTGGCGGTCGCGTCCATCGTCAGCCAGCCCTCGTGGTCGTGCGCCCACAGCCGCACCTCGGTGCCCTCGCGCCGCCCGTGGACCTTGAACGGGTGCAGGTCGAAGGTCGGCCGCACCGCCTTGAAGCGGAAGCCGGCCACCTGCGCCTCGGGCGCGTGGCGGCGCACCAGGTCCATCAGCAGCGTCGCGATCAGCGGGCCATGCACGACGAGGCCCGGATAGCCCTCGACCTCGGTCACGTAGCGGCGGTCGTAGTGGATGCGGTGGCCGTTGAAGGTGAGCGCCGAGTATCGGAACAGCAGCACGTCGTCGGGAACGATCGTGCGCTGCCACTCGCCCGCGGCGGCGGGCGTCGGCGGTGGTTCCACGTCGCCGGCCTTCTTCGCGTCGCGGTAGACGATGTCGTGGAACTCGACGATCGCCGGGTCGGCCGCGCCGTTGCAGCGCAGCTCGTGCCGCACCTTCACGAACACGAGCTGGCCGGTGCGGCCTTCCTTGCTCGTCACGTCGGCGATGGTCGAGGTGCGCTCGACGGCGTCGCCCACGCGCACCGGGGCGCGGAACTCGAACTGGCTGCCGGCCCACATGCGCCGCGGCAGCGGCACCGGCGGGAGGAAGCCGCCGCGCCTGGCGTGCCCGTCGGGGCCGATCTCGCTTTGCCGGTGCTGGGGCAGGAAGTACAGCCAGTGCCACAGCGGCGGCAGCGGCATGCCGGCCTCCACCGGGAGCGCGGGATGGTCGAGCGTGGCGTTCAGGCCGCGCACCGGCGCGGCGGTGATGTCGTCCTTCAGCGTCTCGCTGCGGCCGATCCACTCGTTGAGGTTCGCGCTCATGGTGCCAGTCCTCCGTCCGCCTCCTCAGTCCGCCGACAGCTTGGCACGCTGCACGACACCCTTCCACTTGGCGAGCTCGCTCTTCACCAGCGCGCCGAGCTCGGCCGGCGTGCTGCTGCGCACGTCGGCGCCATGGTCCTCGATGCGCTTCTCGATCTCCTTGTCGGCGAGCACCTGGTTCAGCGCCTTGTTGAGCTTCTCGATGATCGGCTTGGGCGTCTTGGCCGGGGCGAAGAAGGCATACCACTGCTCGACCTCGACGCCTTCGATACCGGCCTCCTTCAGCGTCGGCACGTCGGGCAGCAGCGGCGAACGCTTCGGCCCGGCCACCGCGAGCGCCCTGAGCTTGCCGGACTTGACGTGCGGCACCGCCGTGAACAGGCTCGGGAACATGACCTGCGTCTGGCCGCCGATCGTGTCGCTGACGGCCGGAGCCGAGCCCTTGTAGGGCACGCCCAGCATCACCACGCCGGCGTTGAGCTTGAACAGCTCGGCCGCGTAGTGCGGTGCCGTGCCGTTGCCGGCCGACGCGTAGGTGTAGCGGTCGGGCTTGGCCTTCAGCTGCGCGACGAGCTCCTTGACGTCCTTGAACGGCGCGCCGGCGTGCGCCACCATCAGCGTCGGCGAAGAGCCCACCAGGCCGATCGGCTCGAAGTCGGCCACCGGGTCGTAGCGCAGCTTCTGCAGCGCCGGGTTCATCGCGTGCGTGGCGATGTAGCCGAGCATCAGCGTGTGGCCGTCCGGTGCGGCCCGCGCGACGAACTCGCTGGCGATCGAACCGTTCGCGCCGGCGCGGTTGTCGACGATGATGGTCTGGCCCAGCAGCGGCCCGAGCTTCTGCGCGATGGTGCGCGCCATCGCGTCGTTGCCGCCGCCGGCGGCGGTGGGCACGACGATGGTGATGGTCTTGCTCGGGTAGCCCTGGGCGAGGGCGGGCGCGGCAACGGCGGCCGACACGGCGGCGGCCACGAGGGGGGCGATCAGTTTCTTCACGGGCTTGTCTCCTTGAGTCGGTGGGGAAGGACGCGAGAACACGTAGTCGGGGATGTGCAGCTGGCCCTGCAGGATCTTGCGCGCGGTGCGCACGAGGGCGGCGCGCTGGATGCGCGCTTCGGGGCCGACGCCCTCGATGCACACGTCGATCTCGATGCGCCCTTGCGGGTGCAGCACGGCGACGCGGCGCTCGCCGCCGGCGGGCCGCTCGCTGCTGGCCACCGTGCCGGGCAGCGCGAACGCGGTGGCCACGCCGATGGCCCCGGTGACGGCGTGCGAGGCATGGCAGCGGCGCGGCGTGAAGTAGCGCGAGGTGATGCTGTGCTCGTCGGCGCCGGCGCTGGTGATGACCGGCTTGGGCACCACGCTGGCGGAGACGTCGCCCAGGCCCATCGCCCGGCCGGCGGCGCGGCGCACCGTCTCGATCCGCTCGAGCAGGGCCCGGTCGGCGTCGAGCTCGTCGGGCGACTCGCGGCCGGTCAGCCCCAGGTCGCGGGCGCGCAGGACGACCAGCGGCATGGCGGCGTCGATGCAGCTCACCTCGAGCCCTTCGATGACGTCGATGCGCCGGCCGGTCGGGAACAGCGAACCCGTCACCGAGCCCCAGGCGTCGAGGAAGTTCAGCCGGATCGGCGCGGCCGTGCCGGCCACGCCGTCGATGCCGGT
>JAHCKS010000203.1 GCA_026125665.1 Rubrivivax sp. | reverse complement strand
AAGGTCACCGGCGAGGTCGACCCGACGCAGGAGAGCAACGCCAGCCTGTCGCGGCTGATGATCGGCGCCGAGCCGCCGCAGCTCACGCACAAGGAGAGCCAGGCCGGCGCCGTGGTGCTGGGCGTCAAGGGCCTGAGCTTGGCCAGGCAGGACCAGTTCGGCGTCGAGCTGAAGGACATCGGCTTCGAGGTGCGTGCCGGCGAGATCCTCGGCGTGGCCGGCGTCTCCGGCAACGGCCAGCAGGAGCTGCTGGCGGCGCTGTCGGGCGAGGACCGGCGCGCGGTGCCGGCGAGCATCACGCTGTTCGGCCGCCCGATCGGGCACCACTCGCCGCGCCACCGCCGCAAGGAGGGGCTGCACTTCGTGCCCGAGGAGCGCCTGGGCCGCGGCGCGGTGCCGACGATGACGCTGGCGTCGAACGCGCTGCTCACGCGTACCGAGGCGGTGATGCGCAACGGCTGGGTGCGCATCGCGGCCGTCACGAAGCTGGCCGAGCACATCATCGCGCGCTTCAACGTCAAGGCCGGCGGCCCCGGTGCGGCGGCGAAGTCGCTGTCGGGCGGCAACCTGCAGAAGTTCATCGTCGGGCGCGAGATCGACGCCAACCCGAAGCTGCTGGTCGTCAGCCAGCCGACCTGGGGCGTCGACGTCGGCGCCGCGGCGCTCATCCGCGGCGAACTGCTGGCGCTGCGCGACGCGGGCTGCGCGCTGCTCGTCGTCAGCGAGGAGCTCGACGAGCTGTTCGAGATCAGCGATCGCCTCGTCGTCATCGCGCAGGGGCGCGTGTCGCCGTCGATCGCGGTGGCCGACGCGACGATCGAGCTGATCGGCGAGTGGATGTCGGGGCTCTGGAACGCAGGCGGCGCGCCACCACGCGCCGACGGCGCCGACGGCGCCGCCACCACCGCCCCCACGCTGGAGGTGCGCCATGCTCATCAAGCTTGAAGCCCGCCCGCAGCCCTCGAAGTGGATGGGGCTCGCGTCGCCGCTGATCGCGCTCGTGCTGACGGCGGTGCTCGCGGCCATCCTCTTCGCGGCGCTCGGCAAGGACCCGGTGCGTGGCCTCGGCGTGTTCTTCTTCGAGCCGCTGAACGGCCGGCGCCAGATCACCGAGGTGCTGCTGAAGGCGACGCCGCTGATCGTCATCGCCCTGGGTCTCGCGGTGTGCTACCGCTCCAACGTGTGGAACATCGGCGCTGAAGGCCAGTACCTGCTCGGCGCGGTGTGCGGCGGCGGCGTCGCGCTGTGGCTCACGACGCAGGGCATCGTGCTGCCGAAGATCGCCAGCATCCCGCTGGTGCTGCTGGCCGGTGTCGCTGGCGGCATGTTGTGGGCGGCCATCGTGGCGCTGCTGCGCGACCGCTTCAACGCCAACGAGATCCTCGTCAGCCTGATGCTCGTCTACGTCGCGCAGCAGTTCGTCAACTGGCTCGTGTTCGGGCCCTGGAAGGACCCGCAGGGCTTCAACTTCCCGCAGACGAAGACCTTCGACGCCAGCACGTGGCTGCCGATCATCGTCGAGCGCTCGCGGCTGAACATCGGCTTCGTCGTCGCACTCGTCGCGGTGGTGCTGACGTGGCTGTTCATGTTCCGCATGTATCGCGGCTTCCAGCTGCAGGTCGGCGGCCTCGCGCCGGCCGCCGCGCGCTACGCCGGCTTCAGCTCGCGCACGGCGCTGTGGACGGCGCTGCTGGTCTCAGGCGGCCTCGCGGGGCTGGCCGGCGCGATCGAGGCCGCCGGGCCGCTGCGCCAACTGACGCCGCACATCAGCACCGGGCTCGGCTTCACCGCGATCATCGTCGTCTTCGTCGGGCGGCTGCACCCGCTGGGCATCGTCTTCGCCGGCATCCTGCTGTCGATGATGCTGATCGGCGGCGAGCTCGGGCAGTCGCGGCTCGGGCTGCCGAACGCGCTCACCGGCGTGTTCCAGGGGCTGCTGCTGGTGCTGCTGCTCGCCTGCGACACGCTCATCCACTACCGGCTGCGCATCGGCTCGGCGCTGGCCAAGGCCTGAGGCCCCGGGGGACAGCCCATGAACGAACTCGCCCTGCTCGTCGCCGCCTCGCTGGTGGCGGGCACCCCGCTCGCGCTGGCCGGGCTCGGCCTGGTCGTCAACGAACGCGCCGGCGTGCTCAACCTCGGCGCCGAGGGCATGATGCTCGTGGCCGCGGTCACCGGCTTCGCCGTCGCCTTCACGAGCGGCAGCGACACGCTCGCCTTCGTCGCCGGTGCCGCCGCGGGCGCCGTGCTGGCCGCCGGCTTCGGCGTGCTCGTCATCTGGCTCAACACGAACCAGTACGCCACCGGCCTGGCGTTGAGCCTCTTCGGCTACGGCTTCTCGGCCTTCGTCGGCGTGGCCTACGTCGGGCAGAAGCTCGCGGAGCGCCAGGCCTTCGAGGTGCCGGGGCTCGCTGCCGTGCCCTTCATCGGGCCGGCCCTGTTCAAGCAGCATCCGATGGTCTACATCGCGATGGGCATCACGGCCGCGCTGGTGTGGTTCCTCTACCGCAGCCGCGGCGGGCTGGTGCTGCGCGCCATCGGCGAGAGCCCCGAGTCGGCACATGCGCTCGGCTACAAGGTGCGCTGGCTGCGACTGGGCGCGGTGGTGTTCGGGGGCGCGCTGTGCGGCCTGGCCGGCGCGTTCCTGTCGGTCGTCTACGCACCGCTGTGGGTGGAAGGGCTCACCGCGGGCCGCGGCTGGATCGCGCTGGCCCTGACCACCTTCGCCACCTGGCGGCCGGTGCGCGTGCTGCTCGGCGCCTACCTCTTCGGCGGCGTGACGATGCTGCAGCTGCACCTGCAGGGCCAGGGCGTGCAGATCGCCGCGCAGCTGCTGGCGATGCTGCCGTACGTCGCGACGATCGTCGTGCTGGCGCTCATCAGCCGCAACGCCGCGTTCATCCGCATCAACATGCCGGCGTCGCTCGGCAAGCCGTTCCACCCCGGGGGCTGAAGGTGCCACGCGCCACCCTCGCCCGCGACCCACCCCCTAGAATTTCCCGCCTCTGTCCCGCCCGATTCACACACAGGGCCCAACGCCAGAAGGAGCCACCGCCCATGACCGATGCCAACAAGCGCCGCCTGCTGCAACTTGCAGCCTTCGGCACCGCCGTCGCCACCGCCGCCCTGGTGGGCTGCGGCAAGAAGGAAGAGCCGGCGCCCGCCGCGCCGGCGGCCGCCCCGGCCGCCGCGCCGAAGCCCGAGCCGCTGAAGGCCGCCTGGGTGTACGTGGGCCCGGTCGGCGACGCCGGCTGGACCTTCGCGCACGACCAGGGCCGCAAGGCCGTGGAGGCCGAATTCGGCGACAAGGTGAAGACCACCTTCGTCGAGAAGGTGCCCGAGGGTGCCGACGCCGAGCGCGTCATCCGCGACCTGGCCAGCCAGGGCAACAAGATCATCTTCGCCACCAGCTTCGGCTTCATGGAGCCGATGCTCAAGGTGGCGGCCGAGTTCCCCGACGTGAAGTTCGAGCACGCCACCGGCTACAAGACGGCGCCGAACATGCGCGTCTACGACGCGCGCTTCTATCACGACGCCTATGTCAGCGGCATCATCGCCGGCGGCATGACGAAGACGAACACGCTCGGCTTCGTCGGCAGCTTCCCCATCCCCGAGGTGCTGCGCAACATCAACGCCTTCACGCTGGGCGCGCAGAGCGTCAACCCGAAGGTGAAGACCAAGGTCGTGTGGATCAGCACCTGGTTCGACCCGGCCAAGGAAGGCGACGCGGCGCAGACGCTCATCAACCAGGGCGCCGACGTGCTGCTGCAGAACACCGACAGCTCGGCCGTGCTGCAGACGGCGGAGAAGAACGGCAAGTACGCCTTCGGCTGGGACAGCGACATGAGCGCCGTGGCGCCGAAGGCGCACCTGGCGAGCAACATGGTCTACTGGGGCCCGTACTACAAGAAGGCCATCAAGGAAGTGCTCGACGGCACCTGGAAGACCGAGCGCACGATCTGGGGCAAGCCCGAGGGCGCCAACGACGTGATCAAGATCAGCGACGCGGTGCCCGAGGCGATTCGCAAGAAGGCCGAGGAAGCCGCCGCGGGCCTGAAGGCGGGCACGCTGAACCCGTTCACCGGCCCGATCGTCGACAGCACCGGCAAGGAACGCCTGGCCAAGGGCGTGGGCGCCGACCAGGCGTGGAAGGACAAGGTCGACTTCTACGTCAAGGGCGTCGAGGGCAAGATCCCGAGCGGCAGCTAGACCCTCCCTCGGCCCGCGCGGTACCGCCTGGTCGTGATGAGCCCGCCCTCGCCCTGGTGGGTTCCGGTGGCGGGGGCCGCGGACCTGCGCGCCGCCACCCCGCTGGCGGCGCGCGCCTTTGGCGAGGACCTCGTGCTGTGGCGCGCCGGCGAAGGCGCCGCGCCGAGCGCCTTCGTCGACCGTTGCCCGCACCGCGGCGCGCGCCTGTCGCGCGGCCGCGTGGCCGACGGCCGGCTCGAGTGCGCGTACCACGGCTGGCGCTTCGAGGCGGGCGGGCAGTGCGTCGGCATCCCCGCGCTGCCCGGCTTCACGCCGCCCGCCGCGCACCGCGCCTGCAGCTGGCAGGCGATGGAAGCACACGGCCTCGTCTGGGCCTGCGCCGACGCCAGCGCCAGAGACGGCGGCGGAGACGGCACCGGCGAAGCGCTGCTCGCCCCCGACCCGCTCGAAGGCCTGCCGGCGCGCCGCGTGCTCTGCGGCCCGTTCGACGTGGCGACGAGCGCGCCGCGTGTCGTCGAGAACTTCCTCGACACGGCGCACTTCGGTTTCGTGCACGAAGGTTTCCTCGGCAGCCGCGAGCAGCCCGATCACCTGTCCGTGCCCGACTACCGCGTCGAGGCCGACTCGCAAGGTCGCCCCGGCGTGCCGCTGTACCGCGCCTGGCAACCGCGCGCCAGCACGGCCGCGCAGGGCGGGGCCTGGGTGGACTACAGCTACCGGCTGCTCGGGCCCTGGTCGGCGCTGCTGACGAAGAAGGCCGAAGGCAGCGCACCGAGCGAGGCCTACGCGCTGTGGTGCTGCCCGCTCGAAGAAGAGCACACCCGCGTCTGGTTCACGATCTGCACCGACGACACCTCGCAGGGCGACGACGCGCTGCGCGCCTTCCAGGCCACGATCTTCAGCCAGGACGCGCCGGTGCTCGAGTCGCAGCGGCCGCGGCGCCTGCCGCTCGCCGCGCCCGGCACGGCCGGCGCCGAGCTGCACTGCGCCGCCGACCGGCTGAGCGTGGCCTACCGGCGCTGGCTCGGCGAGCTCGGCGCCCGCTTCGGCACCTGCTGAGCATCCCCGGCCCATGCCCGCGCCGGCGTCGAGGAAGAAGCCGTGGGCGGCGCACGATCGCGGCGCGCCGGGCCGATGCCGCGGGGCCGCCCAGGGCATGGCACCCGAACACACGACGTAGGCCTGTGCGAATGCCACCGTCGCCGCCGCGCCTCGGGTGCCATGCCCTGGGCGGCCCCACGGCATCGACCCTCAACGTACGTGGGTGGCATCCGTGCGGACTCGCTGCGCCGCGAGTGATCGTTCGCGCGCGAAGACCACCAGCGCCTCGAGCAAGTCCGAGGCCGTGGGGGGCCGCTCAGGGCTTGGCACCCGAGGCGCGGCCACCGACCTTCGAGCGCCAGCGGCGGT
>JAHCKS010000202.1 GCA_026125665.1 Rubrivivax sp. | reverse complement strand
GCAGCTGGGCACTCGAAGGAGGACATTCGCGGAGCAGGGCACCCCGCCGGCCCGATCCCGCCACCAACCCCCGGAGTGCTGCCGCGCCCGAGCGATTCAGCGCTCGATCATCACGATCGTCGACGACGGCGTGCGCTTCAGGTTGCCCGTCGTCAGCAGCGCCGACAGCACGCCCAGCAGCACGCCGATGGCCATGCCGTGGCCCGGGCAGGCGTGCACGCCGAAGAGGTGGCCGGTCTGCGGGTCGTCCTTGTCGAGCGTGCCGCCGAACATCAGCGCCTCGGCATCGTCATCGTCCATCAGCCCGTGCAGGCCGAGCACGAGCTTGGGCGGCTCGGGGGCGTTCTTCGCCTTCCTCGTGCCGGGCTTCTCGCGCCAGATGACACCCGGCACCGGCTCGCGCCGCATCTGCGCGACGAGGGGTGCGCGCAGCACCTTCTGCGCCGCGGCGAGCGCGGGCGCCGCGGCCGGCCCCTCGGCCCACAGTGCCGCCTGCAGGTCCCACAGCGTCGTGCCACCCGAACGCGACGGGTCGATCCAGTCGCGCACGACCTGCACGAAGTGCTGGTGCGTGGACGGGCCGAAGCCGAGCATCGTGCCGCCGACCGTGTGCACCGTCTCGTCGAAGGCCCTGCCCTTCTTCGGGCGCTTCGGGTCCTTCATCAGCGCGCCGTAGATCTTCTGCGACAGCCCGACCAGCTGCTCGGGCGGCGTCGCCAGCAGGTAGCTGCGCACCGCGCGGCGGATGGCCTGCCCGCGCCTTTCGCCCAGCGCGATCTCGGTGGGCGACGGGTGCGCGCCGAAGTTCAGCCTTGCCACGAAGACGAAGTCGCGCGGGCAGTGCGCTTCGCGGCTGTCGTCGAGCTCCGTCTGCGTGCTGTAGCCCTTCTGCATGAACCTGAACGCGGCGTCCGGCAGGCCCCACCACCGCTGGTACAGGTGCAGGATCACCATCTCGTTCAGCCGCACGAGGTCGATCGTCGGCGGCAGGCCGAGCGCGGCGAGCTTCTGCAGGATGCCGCCGAGCACCTGCGTGGCCACGGCCCGCGCGGTGGCGAAGGCCACCGGCTCGTCGATCGCCGCGATCGCCGCCTTGATGCCCGAGCGCACCGCCAGGCGCCCGTGCGCCGGGTCGTCCATGCCCAGGAAACCCGGGCCCACGCTGGCGGCAAAGCGCCGGCCGTAGCCGCACACCGAGTGCCGCCGGCCGCCGTCGCGCAGCACGGCGAGCACCTTGTCCTTGCGGCCTTCGAGCAGGCCGTAGACCGTCTGCAGCCTGCCGCCGCAGGCGTTGACGGCGCGCCAGAGGTCGTCCTTGTCGTCGCGCCGGCCCTGCACCATCAGCTTGCGCTCGTCGAACGCGTGGCCAGCCGGTGCGTAGCGCTCTCCCTTCAGCGGGCATGTCGCCTTCGGCGGCACCGGTGCGTCGGCCTTGAAGCCCTTGGCCAGCGCCTTCAGGCCGGTGAGCGAGGGCGCGAAGAGATACAGGCCCCACTCGAGATCGACCATCGGCTCGTCGCCGAGGTCGACGGTGAGCACGCCGCCGGCTTCGTCGGCCCAGCGCAGCAGCCGCGGCGTGCCCTTGTGCGGCACGCCGAGCAGCGGGTCGCTGTGCGACGAGTGCACGCCGCTGCTGTTGCCGCCGGCCATCCAGCGCTGGATGGTCTCGAACTGCTCGGCCAGGCTCGCGCAGTAGGCCATGAAGAAGAGGCCCCGCTCGGCGCCGGCGTCGGCAGCGCCGGCGGCGTAGCGCGGCCCGTACGACATGCCGCGGCGCAGGATGCGCGGCAGCTTCACGACCGGTTCGTCGCTCGCCGGATCGCGCGGCGTGGCGCTCGCCGGCACGCGCGGGTTGGCGCGCCGGATGTGGGCGGCGAACGGGCAGCGCGTGCCCTGCGGGTCGGCGTCGTAGTTGTAGTCGTTGGCGCTGCCGAGTGCCGGATCGGCAATCACGGTGCCGTCGTAGCGGCGGCCCATCAGCTTGGCGGCGACGGCCTCGCACGCCGCGGCCTGCTCGGTGGCGGTGCGCTGCGCGAACCGCGGGTCGGCCGCCGCGGCGGCACGCGCCAGCATCGCCTGCCAGCGCTCGACGTGCTGCCGCAGCTTGCGCACGACGAGGAAGCTGCCGTTGTCCATCAGCGCGTCGGCGGTGTCGGGGAAGCGGCC
This sequence comes from Rubrivivax sp., assembly GCA_026125665.1. GTDB lineage: Bacteria > Pseudomonadota > Gammaproteobacteria > Burkholderiales > Burkholderiaceae_C > Rubrivivax. The sequence continues at coordinate 3,481 of JAHCKS010000202.1, read as the reverse complement.
GCGGTCGCGATCACCCGGATGGCCGAGGTACAGCTCGCCGGGCAGCACGCTGTTGTCCCAGGCCTTGAACGGCGGCGGGTTCGGGCCGGCGTGGTTCGGCTCGGGCTGGCTGAAGCCGTCCTGGAAGCCGAAGTGCTCGGTGGCCGTGCCGGCGGCGGAGAGCTTGTAGCTGCGCATCGGCTCGGCCGCCAGCACCGCCACGCCGTCGCGCGCGGCGTCGATGGCATCGACGAGCTTCTCGAGCTCGCTGTGCCATTGCCGGTCGGCCTCGCTCCTCGAGGCCAGCCGGTACTGCACGACCACGTGCACCGAGCCGAGGTCGACTTCGATCGGTGGCGGCGGAGCAGGCGGCGCGCCGGGTGCCGCGGGCGGCGCAGCCGGCACCCTCAGCCGCGGCCGGCGCCAATGCTCCGGATGGTTGGTGCGCACGTCGCCCAGCAGGCCGGCGCGCGCCTCCATGCCGTCGCAGAACTCCATCGGGAAGCGGTCGATGCGCGACGCCGGCACGCCGAGCGCGCGCAGCCCGTTGGCCGTGAAGGCGATGTTCCAGTAGAGCGTCTCGCCGAGCGCCGCCTGGCGCTCGCTCGTCGCCCGCGGCAGGGCGCCCACCCACCTGCGCGCCTTCGCCGCGTCGGCCACGCGCAGCAGCAGCAGCGCCCCGTGCGTGGCGTTCTCGTAACGGCTGGCGATGCCGGCCTGGATGTCCGCGGGATCGAACTTCGCCGGCCGGCCCGCGGGGGGCTCGCCATCGGGCTTGGCCTGCAGCAGCCAGCCCACGTGCTCGCGGTGCGCCTCCAGCTTCGGGTCGTCCTTGTTGAGCTCGAGGAAGGCGCGGAACTCCGGCATCGCGCGCTGCGCGAAGCTGAGCAGCCGCACGTCGTCGCGCTCGGCGTTCCTCGGGTGCAGCAGGTGCAGGTCGTACAGGCCCTTCAGCGCGCGCAGATTGTTCGTCAGCACCTCGCGCTGCGTGAGCGGGGGCGCCTTCTTCAGCTGCCCGAGCGCCGTGGCCGTGTCGATCGGCGGCGGCAGCGCAAAGCCGGCGATCGCACGCCGCGCCTGCACCGGGTCGGCCTGCTCGCGCTGCGTGCGCTCCACCGCCTCGGCATAACGCAGGTCCTGCACGGACGCCGCGCTCTCGGTGTAGAGGATGCCGGCCGGCACCTCGTGCTCGCGCACCCAGCGGCAGTACTGGTCGTAGCTGTGCTGCGTGCTCAGCCGGTAGCCCACCGTGTTGCAGAAGATCGTGTCCAGCAGGTAGCCGAGGTCGCGGTAGATCGCGCGCATGTACGGCTCCCAGCCGCCGTCGAAGACGACGTTGAGGTACAGGCGGTACAGGCCGGCGTCGAGCGCGCCCGCGGGCAGCGGATCCTCGCCGCGCGAGCCCACACGCGGCGGGATCACCGCGTAGCGGAACGACTGCAGGATGCCGAGCCGGCCGACCGCGTCGGGGAACGGCGTGCCGTAGCGCGCCGTTTCGCGCGAGCCGAGGCGGATCGCCATCAGCGTCTTGAACAGCGCCTCCAGCCGGCGCGAATAGGTGACGGTGTCGGCGCCGGGGATGAACCCCGGCTTCACCGGCGCGACGAGCGCCAGGTTGGCGATGCCACCGAGCTGCGTGCTCTTGATGTCGGGGCGCGGCGCTGAAAGCATCGGGTCGGGGCGCATCCGTTGTCCTCCTCCACGCGCGAGCCCGCGATTCGGTCACGCCCGTCGCGGCCGATCATCATGCCGATGGAGGACAGCCGGGCGGTCAGGCCGGCCCGAAACGCAAGGGCCCCGCCTTTCGGCGGGGCCCCGACCATCGCCCAACCCCGCGTGCGGGCTTCAGACCCGCTCGAACACCGCGGCGATGCCCTGCCCGCCGCCGATGCACATCGTGACCAGGGCGTACTTGCCGTTGACGCGCTGCAGCTCGTACAGCGACTTCGTGGCGATGAACGCGCCGGAGCAGCCGATCGGGTGGCCGAGCGCGATGGCGCCGCCGTTCGGGTTGGTCTTCTTCGGGTCGAGCTCGAGGCCGCGCGAGACGGCCAGCGCCTGCGCGGCGAAGGCCTCGTTGCTCTCGACCACGTCCATCTGGCTCACCGTGAGGCCGGCCTTCTTCAGCGCCATCTTCGACGCCGGGATCGGACCTTCGCCCATGATCTCGTTGGGCACGCCGGCCACCGCGTAGCTGACGAGGCGCGCCAGCGGCTTGCCGAAGCCGGCCTTGGCCGCCGTGTCGGCGTCGGCCAGCACCATGAAGGCCGCGCCGTCGTTGATGCCCGAGGCGTTGCCGGCCGTCACCGTGCCGTCCTTCTTGAACGCCGGCTTCAGCTTGGCCAGCGTCTCCATCGTCGTGTTGGCCTTCACGTACTCGTCGGTGTCGAAGGTGACGGTGCCCTTCTTCGTCTCCTTGACGATGGGCAGGATCTGGCTCTTGAAGCGCCCCTCGGCGATGGCGGCGGCGGCGCGCTTCTGGCTTTCCACCGCGAGGGCGTCCTGCATCTCGCGCGTCAGGCCCCACTTGGCGGCCAGGTTCTCGGCCGTGATGCCCATGTGGCCGACGCCGAACGGGTCGGTCAGCGTGGCCACCATCATGTCCAGCAGCTTGGTGTCGCCCATGCGCGCGCCGGTGCGCATGGCCGGGCTCAGGTAGCCGCCGCGGCTCATGCTCTCGACGCCGCCGCCGACGCCGTAGTCGCAGTCGCCGAGCAGGATGTTCTGCGCCGTCGTGACGATGGCCTGCAGGCCCGAGCTGCACAGGCGGTTGACGCTCATCGCCACGCTGTCCATCGGCAGGCCGGCCTGGATGGCGGCCACGCGCGCCACGTACGGGAAACGGCTCTCGGTGGGGATGGTGTTGCCCACGGTGACGTAGTTGATGACCTTGGGGTCGACGCCGCTGCGCTTGACCGACTCCTTCATCACCGTGCCGGCCAGCTCGGCCGGCTCGATGTCCGCCAGGCTGCCGCCGAAGCTGCCGATCGCCGAACGCACCGCGCTCAGCACCACCACGTCACGCTTGCTCATCTGCCGTCTCCTGCAAGGGGGGAACCGAAAGGGAGGTGGAAGGGAAGTCGCGGGTCGAACCCCGGCCCTCCTCTGGAAAACCCGAGTAGACACCCGCCGGCTGGCCTTGAGCTTACACCCGAGGGTCGAGCGCCGCCGGCCCGCCACGGGCAATGCCCTGCGCGCCGCGCGCGCGGCCAGGTCGGCCGCGCGTGTTCCGCGCAATCGCCACGGCACCGAGCACGCCGCGGCGCTGGCCTCGCAGCTCGGGCACGACAAGGTGGCGGTGCTCGGGCACTCGTGCGGCGGCTTCATCGCCCACCGCCTCCATAGAATGGCCGCAGGCAACGGAGGTCTGCGATGAAAGTTGTGCGCATGGCGGCATGGGCCGTCGCCGCCTTCGCCCTGGTGGGCTCCGCGGCGCACGCCGGCGACGAGCCCACGCTGGAGCAGTCGCTGGAGCGTGCCGCGCGCGCCGCGGCGGCGGGCG
>JAHCKS010000201.1 GCA_026125665.1 Rubrivivax sp. | reverse complement strand
CGCGCTCGGCCTGGCCACCTTCGACGCGCGCCGCACGCCGATGTTCCTCGCCGTCCCCGCGCTCGCCCAGCCGCGCGACTACAGCGAGCGCACGGCGGAGACGATCGACGCGGAGGTGCGCCGCATCCTCGATGAGTCGCGCGAGCGCGTGACGAAGACCCTCATCGCGCAGCGGGCCGCGCTGGACCGGCTGGCGCACGTGCTGCTTGAGCAAGAAGTCGTCGACCGCGCGATGCTCGACCGCCTGATGGCAGAGGCCGTGGCCTCGCCGGCGGAACCGAATGCGGCCGCCGCCGCAGGTCGCGAGCCCGAGAACGTAAGCCCGTGAGGTTCCACCGGGAGCGGGGGACATGCATGGAGTCAACGGAAGCATCGATCGGGCGCCTGTTTTCCTTCGTGTGTCCCGATGCGGTGTGAACCTTGCGCAGGCACGGCTGCGCGACTTCGTGTCCGCCCTGATCCTTCCCACCTTGGAGATCACTTATGACGACCGACTGCCCCGAGGATCCGGCACGGCGAATCTGGCTCACAACGACGGCCGCAACCGGCGGCGTGGGCCTGACTGCCGCGGCCGTTCCGTTCGTCGCCTCTCTGGCGCCCAGCGAGCGGGCGCGCGCCATCGGCGCGCCTGTCAGCGTCGAGTTGCAGGGCATGCAGCCAGGCGAGCTCAGGACCGTGGAGTGGCGTGGTCAGCCGGTGTTCGTACTGCGGCGATCAGCCGAAATGGTGCAGAGCCTGCAGCGGCACGACGACCTGCTCGCCGATCCGCTGTCCAGGCGGTCGCAGCAGCCTCAATACACGGCGAACCCGGAGCGATCGATCAAGCCCGACTTTGGCGTGATCGTGGGCATCTGCACGCACCTGGGTTGCATCCCTACTTATCGCCCGACCCCGGGCGCGGCGGACATTGGCGCTTCATGGCCCGGCGGGTTCTATTGCCCCTGCCACGGCTCCAAGTTCGACCTGGCCGGGCGAGTGTTCAAGAACGTGCCGGCGCCCACCAACATGGTCATCCCGCCCCATCGATTCCTGGCCAGCGGCGACTTGCTGATCGGATCCGACACCGAGACATGAGGCGTCCTCCGTTGTCGGCCGAGAGCCGATCGCCGGTTGTCGAAGCCCGAAGTCGGCGGAGTCGGGATGGATTCGTCGGCTTCCCTTCGCCTCGCTGAGGCCCCGCGCTCCGGCCTGCAGCCGGCGCAGCTAGCCTGGCTGGCCGCGGCCGTGTTCGTCGTGTCGGCTGGCTACGGCGCCCTCATGCCCCTGCTGCCGGGATGGCTGCGGACCTTCATGGCCGATGGCGATCCGGGCGCGATGTCGCGCCACGTGGGTTACCTCAGCGGCATTTATGCGGCCGGTGTGCTTGCCGGCGCGCCCCTGTGGGGTGTGCTCGCCGATCGACTGGGCCGCGTGCGCGTCTTGATGGGCGGCCTGGTCGGCTACGTCGCGAGTCTGCTGCCGCTCCTGCAGCCGGAGTGGATCGGCCTGCCCGGCATCTACATGCTGCGCGGCGCGACCGGCTTCTTCGTGGGCGCGGTGGTGCCCATCGTGCCCGCTGTCGTCGCCGAGCACACGCCGAGGTCGGTGCGGGCAAGGCGCTTCGCCTGGCTCGGCGCGATGTCACTGCTGGGCTTTCTCCTCGGGCCGGCGTTTGGCGCCGTGGCCGACCGGCTGTCCGGCATCGGCGCGCTCATCGGCATGCCGGCCTGGTCCTCGATGGACCTCGTCATCGGCCTGTCGGCGGCGCTCGGCGCCTCGGTGATCCTCGGCCTGGCCGTCACGCTCCCGGCCAAGTCCGCCAACCCGACCGACGAGCAGGTCGCCGCCGACCGGGCAGCCCGAAGGCAATCGCTCGCCCTGTGGATTCTCAACGGCGCGGTGATGTTCGTCCTGGCGGGCTTCGAGCTCGGCATCGTCTTGCAGGGCCAGCAGCATCCGGGCCTCTCGCCGCGCGACGTCTCTTTGATGTTCGCCGCGTGCGGCCTGGTCATGCTGGGAGTCAACGCGCTGCTGTTCGTCACCGGGCTGCTGGAACGTGCAGACTCGCGCGGGGTGCTTGCTGCGGGCATGGTCCTGGCCGTCGCGGGACTCGGCATGATGGCCCGCCACGGCAACGAGGCCTGGATGTACGTCGGCGTCAGCCTCACCGCGGCGGGAACCGGCGCCGTGCTCGCGACGGTTCCCTACCTGGCTGCCGGTGGCGCGCGCCGACACCTCGGCGCGGCGATGGGCGGCCTGGCCGCCGCGGCCGGCCTCGGGCAGACGCTCGGGTCGGCGGCAGCGGGCTGGTTGTTCGGTGCGGTCGCCCAGATCAGCTTCGCGTGGCTGGCCATGCCCCTGCTCCTCATGCTGGGCGTTGTCCTGACGCGCAGCGAGTGGAGGCCACCGCGGCCGGCCCTGATCGCTCCCTCTTCCTCCGCGAAGTCCGAGCCATGAGGTCCGCGATCGAGAAACCGATGCAGGAGGTTCCCGCATGAACCACGACCGAACTCCCACCCGCGCGTCGGCATGGCGGCGGCTGTGGCTCGTGTTCGCCCAGGCAATCGCGATCAGCACCGGCGTCATCCTCGCCTGGCGCGCCTTCGGGCCCGCCCCGGCCGGCCCGGCCCTCGCGCCCGACGTGGTCGCGGTGCAGGAAGCACCTCACGCTGCGGCCGCGGCCTCGTCGCCCGACAGGCTCGCGATGGCACGACTGGAGGGCGGATTCCGCGCGGCCGCGGCCAAGGCCTCGGCGTCGGTGGTCAACATCTACACGCGCAAGACCCCGCCGCGCCGGCTGCCGAACTGGCTGCGGCCCGACGACGGCGAGGACGAGTCGGCGCAGGGGGCGTCGAGCCTCGGCTCGGGTGTGATCGTCGCAGCGCAGGGCTACATCCTGACCAACAACCACGTGGTCGAGGGTGCCGACGAGATCGCGGTGATGCTGCCGGGTGAGAAGGTGGCCGAGGCGCGCATCGTGGGTACCGACCCGGAGTCCGACCTCGCGGTGCTGCGGGTCGACGCCAAGGGTCTGCAGCCGATCACCTTCGCCAATCCTGCCTCGGTACAGGTGGGCGACATCGTGCTCGCGGTGGGCGATCCCTTCGGCGTCGGCCAGACGGTGACCCAGGGCATCGTCAGTGCGACCGGCCGCAATCGCCTGGGCATCAACACCTTCGAGAACTTCATCCAGACGGACGCGGCGATCAACCCGGGCAACTCCGGCGGCGCGCTGGTCGACACCTCCGGCCACCTGGTCGGCATCAACACGGCGATCTACTCGCGCAGCGGCGGCTCGCAGGGCATCGGCTTCGCGATTCCCGTGAGCCTCGCGCGCCAGGTGATGGAGCAGATCATCGCCACCGGCCGCGTCAGCCGCGGCTGGCTCGGCGTCAGTGCCCGGGATGTGATCCGCGAAGCCACCGGGGCTGCTGTCGGCGCGGCGCTGGTGGCGGTGCAGCGTGGAGGACCGGCGGATCGCGCGGGGTTGAAAGCCGGCGACACGGTGCTGGCGATCAACGGCAAGGAGATCGCGGACACCGCGGCGCTGATCAGCGAGACGGCCGCCATCGCGCCGGGGAGCCGCGCGCAGTTCAAGGTTCTGCGCGGGCAGGAGGCGTTGACGGTGCAGGTCGAGCTCGGCCAGCGGCCCGTGGTCCGCAAGCGCTGACCCCGCCGCTTCCATGCTGCGCACGAGGCTCGAGAGTGGTCTGCTGCGTGCGTTGGCTGCGCGGGCCGACTCGAGCGCCTTTCCGTTCGTGGTGGCCGGCGCCGCGGGAGTGGCGACGCTGTCGATGTCGGTGCCGTTCGCGGGCCTCCTCGTGGCCGCGGTGCTGCTGGCGCCTCGGCGCTGGATGGCCATCGCAGCGGGCGCCAGCCTGGGCGCGGCGACCGGTGCGCTCGCCCTGTACCTCGTGTTCCATCACCTGGGCTGGAACAGCCTCGTCGCGAGCTACCCCGACGTCGTGCGATCGAGCGCCTGGCGCGATGCGAGCGCTTGGCTCACCCGCCATGGCATCGGGGCACTGCTGGTCATCGCCGCCCTGCCGCTGCCGCTGACGCCGGCGCTGATGTTCGCAGCGGTTTCTCGCCTGCCGGTTCTCGAAGTGATCCTCGCGCTGTGGGCGGGCAAGCTCGCCAAGTATGTCGTCTACGCCTGGGCCGTCTCGCACTTCCCAGACCGGCTGCTGCGCCGCGGCCGCAGGCAACAGGACGTCATGCGCGCGCTCTTGGTGCGGATGCGGCGTGCAGGCCAAGCGTGCGCCGACGAGCGGGCCACTGACGCGGCATCGCGTCGCGACCCTCCTCGTGCGAGCACGGGCCGCTGATCGCCCGCGACGCGGGCAGTGGCTTCAACAGCAACGCTTGCGCGATTTCGCCTGCGGATCGGCGCGCGGCAGCGAAGGGGGCGATCCCGGCGCCTGGGCTGCCGACGAGCCGCCGGGTACCTCTTCGCGGCGCGCCGCATCCGTGGGTGTGGCTTCAGGGGACGCATCCGCCGCCTGCATGCCGCGACCGGATCGATCGTGTGCGCCGTGGCCACCCATGCCGCACCCCATCATTCCGCGGCCGCGCAGCATGAACAGCAACAGGCCGCCGCTGATCAGGACCAGCCACCAGTTTTCGCTCAGCCAAGTCATTTCGATCTCCTTTGACAACCGGAACCCAACAGATCAACCGCTCGCGGCACCAGCGTTTCCCGCTCACGCGGCCGGGCGCTGACATCGCTCGTTTCCGCCGCCTGGTGCCGAGGGTTCCAGCATCGACGCTGCCATCGTGGAATAGTCAAGTCGAACGAGCGGCGAGCTTGATCCAACGCAAGCCGGACCGTTGTCCGCCTTGACCTTGCCACGGTGGAATGCCTAGCCTCAGCAAGGCGCAGCATCGGAAAGGAGCTGACATGAGCGCCATCAACATCGGCCGAGCCGCGAGCGCCTCCGGCGTGTCGCCCAAGATGATTCGCCACTACGAGAGCGTGCGGCTGCTCGAACCGGCGCCCCGCAGCGACGCCGGCTACCGCCACTACAACGAACGCGACGTGCAGACGTTGCGTTTCGTCCGCCACGCTCGCAACCTGGGCTTCTCGATCGACCAGATCCGCGAATTGCTCGGGCTTTGGCGCGACCAAGCGCGCCCGAGCCGGGATGTCAAGGCGTTGACGATGGCCCATATCGCCACGCTCGAAGGCAAGGAGGCGGAGCTGCGTGCGATGCGCAGCGCACTCGAGCACCTGGCCCACGCGTGCCAAGGCGACGACCGTCCGGCTTGCCCCATCCTCGACGGGCTCACCGACGAGCAGGCGGCCGCTGGAGTCGAACCCGAAGCCTTGCTCGCTTGCTCACGCCATTCACTGCCGCCCCCGCGCCGGCGGCATGATTTGATGGCACAGGGGCAATGACCCGGTGGCGCGCCCTCTTGGCGCTCGCAGCAGCCATGCTGCTGCCCGCGCCGGCATCGGCCGAGCAGCCGAGCGGCCGCGAGATCGTCGAGCGCAGCGAGGCGCTGCTGTGGGGCCGCACGCTGCAGGGCCGCTACGAGATGACGATCACCACGCCGCGCTGGCAGCGCACGCTCGGGCTGCGCGTATGGATCGAGCGCCCGCAGCGCAGCTTCGTGCGCATCGAGTCGCCAGCCAAGGAGGCGGGCATCGGTTCGCTGCGCATCGGCGCGCAGATGTGGAACTACCTGCCCGCCGTGGAGCGCACGGTCCGGATTCCC